>WFOJ01000150.1 GCA_015488125.1 Mariprofundaceae bacterium | reverse complement strand
GCTTCTGGCATCGCATGGGCGACCTTGGCTATCGCGATGCACAGGGCAGAATCTGGTTTTGCGGTCGCAAGTCGCATCGCGTGGTCACCGATGATGCTGTGCTGTTCACCATTCCTTGTGAAGGCATTATCAATACCCATCCCGATGTGTTTCGCTCGGCGCTGGTGGGTATTCAGCGGCACAACAAAACAGTGCCGGTGATGTGCGTGGAATTGCGGCAGCCTGCCGACCGTGGCGAGCATTATCGCATACGCCGTGAACTGCTGGCGCTGGCGGCTGAACATGCGATCACGCAGTCCATCGACACCATACTCTTTCATCCCGGTTTTCCCGTCGATATTCGCCATAATGCCAAAATTTTCCGCGAGAAGCTGGCTGTGTGGGCCGATCACGTGCTGCCATGAACAAGGTATTGGTCACAGGCGGTGGCGGCTTTCTCGGCCAGGCCATTGTGCGCCAGCTACGAGCGCAGCAGGTGACGGTAGTTTCCTGCTCACGGCAGGCGCATCCGGCGTTGACAAAGCTTGGGGTTGCGCATCATCAGCTTGACCTTGCCGACATCGACAGCCTGCGTCAGGCAGCAGCAGGTTGCGATACGGTTTTTCACGTCGCCGCCAGAGCAGGCATCTGGGGTGATGAAGCCGATTACCACCGTATCAATGTGCAAGGCACGGCCAACGTCATTCGCTGCTGCCGGGAGCTTGGCATTCAACGGCTGGTTTATACCAGTTCGCCCAGCGTTGTTTTTGGTGAGGAAGATATTGAAGGCGCGGATGAATCCATCCCCTATCCTTCCACCTTTTACGCCGCCTACCCGCGCACCAAGGCCGAGGCTGAACGCATGGTACTCACCGCCAATGACGGGCAGCTGGCAACTGTGGCCCTGCGGCCGCACCTGATCTGGGGGCCGGGCGACCATCATCTGTTGCCACGCCTTGTCTCCCGCGCCCGGCAGGGACGCTTGTGGCGCATTGGTCAGCGCCAGTGCCTGGTTGATACCGTGTATGTCGATAACGCCGCTGAAGCCCATGTGCTGGCCGCCAGGCGGCTCAATCCCGGCAGTCGGCCGGCAGGCAAAGCCTATTTCATCTCCAATGACGAACCCGTCCCCCTGTGGGATATGGTCAACCGCATGCTTGCCGCCGCCGGTGAAGCGCCGGTATCACGCAGCATCCCCGTGCCGCTGGCGGTAGCTGCCGGTACAGCACTGGAAACGGTTTACCGCCTGCTAAACATCACCGCAGAGCCGCCGATCACCCGCTTCGTCGCCAAAGAAATGTCCACCGCCCACTGGTTTGACATCAGCGCCGCCCGTCGCGACCTTGGCTACCAGCCGCGCATCTCGCTGGATGAAGGTCTGCAACGCCTGCAACACTGGCTGCAAACGCATCATCAGGCGTTTGCCGGGCGTTGACAAAGCGACTACGAACAACCGGATATTGGCCAAATATTCGTCCTGTTTTTGTTAAATAGCGCTGCTATTCGCCGCCAACAGGTCGTATATTTGACTCAATCCCGCTATTTCTCGTGACGATTGCCAAAGCCCGACAGACTCCTGGTCTGCGATAATGCCCGTAGCGTATTATTTCGCAGCAGGTATGTAGATCAATTCAACGCGCCGGTTACGGGCAGCCGCTGCCTCATCTTCACCACGATCCAGCGGTTGTTGTTCACCAAAGCCCTGCACCAGCAGTCGGATGCCATCAGGCAGATGCGGGCGCAGGGCATCGGCTACGGCCTGCGCCCGCTGTAGCGAGAGTTTCATATTATAGGCATCACTGCCTTGCCTGTCGGTGTGACCATTGATCTGCAAGGTGCCTGATTGCGCCGTAACATGTTGCAGCCATTGCTGCAATACCCGCTTGGCTTCGGGTTTCAGCGTCGCCTGATCAAAATCAAACAGCACCGAGGAAGCAAAATGGTAGCGGCTAGCCGAGCCAATGGCGGCAATGGCATCAATATCCGCGCCTGGCGTATCGGACTTGCAGGATTGGCGCAAATCCGTCAGGCGCACAAAGGAAAAGCTTTCGTCTGCCTGCGCATAGGCATCAATATCCAGCGAAGCCGTAGCACCAGCCACCTTGCCGACATGCCGCCAGTGTGTGCCGTCAATGGAAATATCAACGCGGGTTGCTTCCACATCAGGCCCGATTTCGAACACATACAAATCGTCACCCGGCACATTGATCAGCACGTTATCCACAAAACGAACGGTCAAACTGCCGCCACACCCCAGCGTCAGTGCCGGTTGTTGGCGCGACGGCCTTCCTAACGCCCATTCAGGGAGGTTTCTGGCCTTGCGTGCCGCCGGATGACCACTGACAAAGGCCACCACTTCATCGGCAAAGGCGTTCGCCTTAAATACCGGTGCTGCCTGCGCCACGGGTATCAGTAGCAGCCAGGCGAACACGAAAGCCAGCGCAGGCCCAAATCGCCGAAACAGTATCTTCAATACAGGCATAACGTTCCTCCACTTCCGGACTTTGGCAATCGTCACGAAAAATAGCGAAATTGAGGTAAATAGACGACCTGTTGGCGGTAAGTAGCAGCGCTATTTCACAAAGACAGGGCGAAGATTTGGCCAATATCCGCTTTTTCGTCGTAGATTGATCAAAGTCCGACAGACTCCTGACTTTCGGAGTTTTTCATTCGCCAGGGCATTGTCAACGCCGCCAACAACGCTAGCATGCGCGCTGCTCATTGCTCCCATCGTCTAGCGGTCCAGGACGCTGCCCTCTCACGGCAGAAACAGGGGTTCGATTCCCCTTGGGAGTACCATCCATGAACCAGGCGCAGCCTGTACTGATGCAGGCTGTGGTCTCTCGCAAGGCACTGAAAAAAGCCGGAACATGCGCGTTCGAGCCTACGAATTTCGCCACAGGGCTTTCTATTCCCGGTCAGGCTTTTAGCATCGCCCCCACTTATGATCAATCAACGCCTTCATTCTCTCGATACCCTGTACATCAAAACCTACGGCTGCCAGATGAACGAATACGATTCATCACGGATGATCGATTTAATGCAGCAGGCCTATGGTATGCGCCTGGTTGCCAAACCGGAAGACGCCGATGTCATTCTCATGAACACTTGCTCCGTGCGTGAAAAAGCGGAGGAAAAAGTGTATTCCGAGCTTGGTCGTTATCGCTTGCTCAAGGAGCAACGGCCATCGCTGATCATCGGTGTTGGTGGCTGTGTGGCACAGCAGGAAGGCGAGCGCATTCAGCGCCGTGCGCCCTTTGTCGATGCTGTGTTTGGCCCGCAGTCTTATCATCATCTGCCACAGATGATCGCTCGCATTCGTCGCGAGCGGGTGCGATTGGCTGATGTCGAAATGCCGGAAATTGAAAAGTTCGATCACCTGCCTGACAACAAGGATGGCCTGAAGCAGGGGATTTCTTCCTATGTCACAATCATGGAAGGCTGCGATAAATTTTGCACCTTCTGCGTCGTGCCCTATACGCGGGGGGCTGAAATTTCACGCCCTGTGAACGATGTGCTGACGGAGTGCCGGCGCGTGCTGGATGGCGGCTGTGTGGAAATCACCTTGCTGGGGCAAAATGTTAATGGCTATCGCGCCATCGGCCCGGATGGTGAAGAATGGGACTTCACCATGCTGTTGTACGCCGTAGCGGAACTGGAAGGCTTGCAACGCCTGCGTTTTACCACCAGCCATCCCATCGAAATGAATGATGATCTTGCGCTGGCGTTTGCCGAACTTCCCGTACTGATGCCGTTTATTCACCTGCCGGTACAATCAGGATCGGACCGTGTGCTAAAAGCCATGCATCGCGGTCATGATCGGGCACAGTATTTGCGGATTATTGAGAGTTTGCGTCAGCATTGTCCGGATATTGCCATTTCTTCGGATTTTATTGTCGGTTATCCCGGTGAAACAGATGAAGATTTTGAGCAAACCCTGTCGCTGGCACGCGAAGTCGGTTATGACTCGGCATTTTGCTTCAAATATTCAGCAAGGCCGGGAACACCTGCTGCTGAATATGCAGACGACGTGCCGGAAGCCATCAAGGATGAACGTCTGCAACGCCTGTTACAGTTGATGAAGGAACTTAGCCATCAGGCCTGTGAACGGCAGGTGGGTCGGGAATTACCCGTGTTATTTGAAAAACAGGGGCGGCGCGAAGGCGACCTTCAGGGCCGCACACCGGATTTCAAGATTGTGCACTGCGCGGCCAATGCGCGTTTGATCGGCCAGATTGTGCCTGTACGTATCAGTAAAAGCTATGGCCAGTCGCTGCGTGGCGAAGTCGTGGTGCGATGAGTGTTCATTGTTCGCTTCCTGATTTGCCACCTGCACAGCTTATGGCTTTGTGTGGCGCATCACAACAACATATTCACATGTTGGAAGAGGCGCTGCAAGTACGCTTTTTCGGTCATCCGGGAGATTGGACGATTGATGGTGAGGCGGCGGCGGTGGCGGCGGCGATTGTGCATCAATTGAGTAGAAAAACGCATATCACGAGCAGCGAAGTCGAATACGCCTTGCGCATGCATCATGCCTGCAAGGCCGAAAAAGCAGATGATGAAGCGCCTGAAAACATCAGTTTTGCGGCAGGACGACGTACCATTCAGGGCAAAACACCCAATCAGCGACGTTATTTGCAAGCTATGCGCGATGCGGTACTGACGCTTGCCGTTGGCCCGGCGGGTTCAGGCAAAACCTATTTGGCCGTAGCCTCGGCGGTGGCTGCTTTTCAGGCCGGATTGGTGGAGCGGATTATTCTTACCCGTCCGGCTGTGGAAGCTGGTGAGCGATTGGGCTTTTTGCCCGGTGATTTGCAGCAAAAAGTCGATCCCTACTTAACGCCTTTGTTTGATGCATTGTCCGATATGCTGGGCAGCGAAAAGATGCTGGCGTTGATGGAAAAACGCAGTATTGAAGTGGCACCACTGGCCTATATGCGTGGACGCACGCTGAATGATGCCTTTGTGATCCTCGACGAAGCGCAAAACACCACCCGCTCACAAATGAAAATGTTTCTCACCCGACTGGGTTTTTCGTCACGCATGGTGGTCACAGGAGATATTACGCAAGTGGATTTGCCGCATGACCATCTTAGCGGGCTGTTGCATGCGATTCGCGTGCTAAAAAACGTGAATGATGTTCGCATCTGTTATTTGCAGGCGCATGATGTGGTACGCCACCGTTTGGTAGAGCAGATTGTGCGCGCTTATGATGCGGATGAGGAAGCCCGCTGATGCTGGAAATTATCATTGATGACGATATTGATCCCCTGCCCGAGATGGATGCCACCCTGCCAGAGCGCCTGGAAGAAGCCATCACCCTGACACTAAAAATGACAGCACCGAATTTGCAAGCCTGCCCGCTGTGCTTGCGGTTGGCTGATAATGCGGTGGTACAGCAACTGAATAATGAGTGGCGGCATAAAAATACGGTTACCGATGTGCTTTCCTTTCCCATGCAGGATGGGCCGGATTTCCTGCCAGAACTACCGTTGGGCGATATTATTCTGGCGTGGCCATTTGTCACACAGGAAGCAGCGCGACTGGGTTTGCCAGTTGCCGATCATGCACTGCACCTGGTGATCCACGGCGTATTGCATCTGCTGGGCTACGATCATATTGAAGATGAAGATGCTGCCACCATGCAGCAAAAGGAACGAAAAGTGCTTCAGCGACTTGGCCTGCACGACCCTTACCCGGCATGATCGGAGGCTGGAAAACCCTGCGCCAGGCTTTGCGTCGTTACCAGCTTAAGCGGTTAAGACCAGGTAAAACGCGCGAAGAATTGCTGACTGTTATTCGCAATGCCGAGGCAATTGGTTCGGGCGAAGAACGGCGCCTGCTCGAGCGATTCGCGAGTTTTCACGATCTTCGTATTCGTGAGGTCATGACCCCCCGTTCCGATATGATCAGTATTGATTGCCAGGCAAGCCTGCAACAGGCGGCTGAATGCATGATGGCGCATCGTCTGGTGCGTATGCCGGTGACTGAGGGTGGCCTGGATCATATTGTAGGCGTCATCCATATTCGCCCGTTGTTCGCAGCCATGATCGCAGAAAAAAACGAAGCATTACACACATTGCTGGTGGAGCCTATCTGGGTATCCGAGCTGGAAAGGGTCAGCAGCTTGCTCAGCCGTATGCGCTCACAAAGTCACGTCGCTATTGCCCGTGATGAATTTGGTGGTACGGCTGGTCTGGTGACCTTGTCTGATTTACTGGGTGAAATTTTTGGTCGGGTGAGTGAGTGGGAAGAATCAGGGTCCAAGCGAGGCAGCGATGTGTTGGCTGCTCGCACACGCATTGAAGAACTTGATGCCGCACTGCGTCTTGTAGCGCAAGATGTGGAAGGCGATTTCGACACCCTTGGTGGCATGCTGATTACCCTGACTGGACGTATCCCTCAACAAGGCGAAACCATCGAACTGGCTGACTGGTCGTTTACCATCGAACAGGCAAGTCCTCGCCGCATCGAATCTGTCCGAGTTTTCCGGCTGCATTGATCTACTGTTTTGCAGAATTGTATATTCATGAATTTGCGCCCAAACACCGTTATGTTGAGGGAAAGTATGGTTTGCACAACCTGTCGTCGGTTAATCTATAGCAGAGACAGGGGAACCCGGTCGGTGAATACGTTTATTTGGCGAAGGTATGGATGAAAATTACACTTGTTCAATGCTCCCCCCGTGTTGGTGATGTAACGGGGAATGCTGCGCTGGTAAAACGTTATGTTGATCAACTTGGGGACGTGACGGATTTACTTGTGTTCCCCGAACTGATGCTGACGGGCTATCCTCCTGAAGATCTGTTGCTATTGCCTGACATGATGCAGCGGCTTGAACATGCGCTGGCGGCAGTGGCGGCGATGAGCTGCCATGGCCCGGCCATTTTGCTGGGTCATCCGATGCCTGAAGATGGCGTACTCTATAACAGCCTGAGCGTTTTTGCCGGAGGGCAGCGGATCTTTTGTTACCATAAGCAATATTTGCCCAATTACGGGGTGTTTGATGAACGGCGTTATTTTGCCCGGGGGAGTAAGGCGCAGCGCTGCACCTTTCGCCTGAATGGTCAGCGTCTTGGCGTGGCGATCTGCGAAGACCTTTGGCATGACGATTTTATGGCAGCCATGCCGGGGCAACAGGCAGACGTGTGGCTTAGCATCAATGCTTCGCCTTTTCATGCGGGTAAGCAGGCGCAACGGCTACAGCGTTGTCGCCTGCTGGCGGCGCATGGCGGCGTACCGGTTGCCTATGTCAACATCGTGGGCGGGCAGGATGAACTGGTGTTTGATGGTGGCTCCATGGTGGTGGATCAGCGTGGCCTGTTGATGCATGCGGACGGTTTTCGGGAAGATGTACTCAGCTTTTCTCCCGCAGCGCTCGCCGATATTGCGCCACGGTCGCTGGATCGCGATGCACTGGCAGATATGCATCAGGCGCTGCTGCTGGGTCTGCGCGATTATGTGCGGGGCAATGGTGGGCAGCAGGTACTGCTTGGCTTGTCCGGGGGTATTGATTCGGCATTGGTGGCGGCGCTCGCTGCCGAGGCACTGGGGCCTGAGGCTGTGCTTGGCGTGATGTTGCCATCCGTGTTTTCCAGTGAGCATTCGTTAAGCGATGCCAGGGAAACGGCACGCTTGCTGGGCATTCGGCATGCTGTGGTGCCCATTACCGATGTGGTGGATGCCAGTATGCAACAATTATCGCCGCTGTTTGCCGAACTGGGGTGTTCGC
>WFOJ01000149.1 GCA_015488125.1 Mariprofundaceae bacterium | reverse complement strand
TTTCTGCTATACCTGAGTTTCCTTCAGTGGAGCGCGATCTCGTCTTTTTACTGCCTGATTCAGTCACCGCCGAAGCGCTGTGCAATGAAGCGCGGAAGAAAACACCAGCAACATTGATTGATGTTCGCCTGTTTGATGTTTATCGTGGCGAGGGTGTGCCGGAAGGCAAGGTCAGCATGGGCTTGCGCCTGCTCATGCAGAATGCCAAGGGCACGCTCACACAGGATGATTGCGAGGCGATTGCCAACACTGTGGTGAACAATATCAGCACACGTCTTGGCGGCGTGTTGCGCTAGCGAGGAAGAAATAATGCTGGATCAACAATTGCTGGACATTCTGGTCTGCCCCAAATGCAAGGGCCCGGTAACACCGCGCACGGATGAAACAGCGCTGGAATGCGCAGCCTGCAAGCTGGCTTACCCGGTACGTGATGATATTCCGGTAATGCTGGTTGAAGAAGCCGAATCACTGACTGTTGAGGAAAAGGATCGCTGAAGCCGGAGCAGAGGCATTGGCTTTTTTGCTGAAATCACTGTTTTCCCTCTTGCGACTGTTGCCGGTACGCCTTTGTGGCGCGATCGGCGCAGGGTTAGGTCGCGTGCTTTACGTATTGCTGGCAAAATTTCGTGGCATTGCACTGCGTAATCTGCGCCGGGCCTATCCGCAACGCGATGATCGCTGGCATCGGCGCATAGCGCGTGAATGTTTCGCCGAACTGGGCCGCAATATGCTGGAATTGCCACATGTGTTTATGCGCTCAAAAGCCTTTCTGCAATCGCGCGTCGAACCTGTCGGGCTGGAAGCATTCCTCGCCGACCGGGAGAAACACGGCGGTGCGGTGCTGGTCTCGGCGCATCACGGCAACTGGGAACTGGGCGGTTTGATGACCAGCGTCTGGGTACCTGATATGGCCATGATTTACCGGCCGATGAAACATGCAGCGGCTGATGCATTTTTGCGCCAGTGTCGGGAGCGCTTTGGTATGAAGACCTATTCTCGCTTTGAAGGCATACGCTGGCTGCCCGGTTTTTTGCGTCAGGGTGGCACCGTTGCCATTATGGTGGATCAGCACATGAGCCAGGGCATGCAGGTGCCATTCATGGGGCATATGGCCTGCACAACAACGCTACCGGCGGTACTGGTCATGCGTCAGCAATTGCCGCTGTACACAGTTAGCCTGCACCGACAGGGGCGCGATTTTCGTTTTCAACTGCGCTTTGAGGCCGTGCCCATGCCCGCCTTAAGTGGTGACAAGCGCAGTGATGAGGGACGGATCATGGAAGCTGTCGGTCAGTCGATTGCCAATATCATTCACCAGCGCCCGGAAGTTTGGCTATGGATTCACAAACGCTGGTGGATTCTGGAGCATGAACCACATGCCGTGCACACATAAAGCATTCAGTAAACAGCGCTGGTCGCTCAGCCAGAAAGCGGAAATTGAGGAACTGCAACGGCACAAGTCTGCTGATCATGTTGCCAGACTGCGTGCCCGTGCTGCTACGCGTTACATGCCGTGGATCATGCCACGCCGACAACAACTGGGTGCAAAGCGGCAGCTAAAAGTCCTTGACGTCGCCTGTGGTGCCATGTGTCTGGCCAGCGAACTTGCCCATGTGGATGCCTATTTTGTTGATCCGCTGCTGGATGTGTATCGCCGTGAACTTCCCGGCTCACTGCCGGACTTGCCTGAAACGCATATGATTGCCGGTGAAGCCGAGCAATTACGCTTTGCTGATAATTCCTTTGACTTTATCCTCTTTTTGCACGGCATCAGCCATGTCTATAATCCAGAGCTGGTGTTGCATGAACTGGAGCGGGTATTGCGCCCTGACGGACTGGTACTGATCAGCGCCATCGTCTGGCCCGTATGGACTTCGCGCTGTTATTACCGCTGTTCACCGTGGTTGCCCAAGGCCATGTTTCGCAATCGCCTGTATTGCTATTCGGCGCGTGGTATTCGCAAAACGCTGGCCCGGCATTTTGATATTCTTGAAGAAGTAACGCTGCCACGCGAGCCCTGGTATGGCCTGGCTCGTGAACTATTGTTTGTCTGCAAGCCGTTATCATGAGCTCGCATTTGCTGTTGCCACCCAACTGGCTGGGAGATGTGGTGATGGCACAGCCTGCCATGCAGGCGATCACGCACGCCTTTCCCGATGATGATGTTGCCCTGACAGGCAAGCCATGGCTGGCTGATCTGCTGCCGTTTCTCAACCTTGGTTCCGCCCGTTATGTGGAGAGCGCATTTCGCGCTGACAAGGCGTGGCTGTTTCGCAACAGCTTTAGCGCTGCCTGGCAGGTATTTCGCGCCCGTATTCCAATACGCTACGGTTTTGCCCATGATGGGCGCAGCCTGCTACTCAAACCCGCAGTGCAGCCGACGCTGGATATGCGCCGTGATCACCATCGGCGTTATTTCCTCGATCTGGTGCGCCAGGCGGGGATTGCCGCAGATGATGATGCACCGGTTTCACTGCGTGTCCCGGAAGCCGAGCGTCGCACTGGTCTGGCCATGCTGCAAACTCATGGCCTGGCGGCTGAACGCTGTATCTGCGTCGCGCCAGGGGCGCAGTTTGGCTCGGCCAAACGTTACCCGGAAGCGAACTATCGCCGCATTCTGCAACGGCTTAGTCATGATGGCTGGCATATACTGGTGATCGGAACACCGGCAGAAACCGCCATTGCGAAGCATTGTCTGCGGCAATGCAAAGGGCCAGTATGGAACGCCTGTGGGCAAACCAGCCTGCGCCAGGCACTGCAATTACTCGCCGCCAGCCGCCTGCTGCTGTGCAATGATTCCGGCATGATGCATGTTGCCGCAGGTTTTGGCATGCCGGTGGTGGCCATATTCGGTGCCACCGACCCGCAACGCACGGCTCCCGATGGCCAAGGCGTGCAACTGCTCTATGAACCGGCAGCATGCAGCCCCTGCCTGCAACGCGAATGCACCGTGGAAGGTCATCCCTGCATGGCCAATATCGACGTGGAAACTGTCATTACAGCCTGCCAAAGGACGCTGACGTGAAGGTTCTCATCGTCAAACTCTCAGCTTTTGGCGATATTATTCACGCCCTGCCCGCCGCTGCCGATTTACTGGCGCGAGGTGTGGAAATTCACTGGCTGCTGGATGCCCGTTTTGCCTTCGTTGGCGAATTATTTCCGCCAGCTGTGTGCCGCCACAGCGTGGCCCTTAAAGGTGATACACCACTAAAAGATGCCCATCGCATTACCGCCAGCCTGCGTCAGCAGCGCTTTGACGCCGTGCTTGACCTTCAAGGGCTGATCAAATCAGGACTGATGGCCAAGGCGGCCAGCGGCGGCGCCCCTGTCTATGGTTTTGACCGCCGTGAAAGCCCGGAATGGCCCAATGGCTGGCTACTGCGTGCCGTGCGCTTTCATCCGGAAGAACGTCATGTGGTGCAAAAATACCGCCGCATCGCGGCTGCTGTATTCAATGATAGCTGGCGGCAACAACCAGCATCGCCCATGCCTTATGCCGCGCCTGTTGTGTCCCCCACAGCGGCGCAACAGCAAGCTGCCAGACCCTGGTTACAACAATGGAAACGCCCGCACACCATCATGCACGTTGGTGGTGGCTGGCAGACCAAGCGCATGGAGATTGCGCAATGGCGCGCCTGCGTGCTGGCGCTGGCTGAGCGTGGTGCAGGCATCACGCTCAGTTGGGGGACGGAAGATGAATATCATCGTGCCAAAGCCATCGCTGATTGCTACGGACTGGCCGAAGTCCTGCCTGAACGTCTGGACATTCAGGCGCTGGCAGGCTTGTTGCGGCAAGCACAGGCGGTGATTGGCATGGATACCGGCGTACTGCACCTGGCCGCAGCGCTGGGCACACCGACAGTAACCTTATGGGGACCTTCCGCCTCATGGAATGCCGGGCCGCTGGGTAAGCAGCATCGTCACGTCGAAAGTCATCCGTCATGCGGCCCGTGTTTTCAGCGGCGATGCAACCGCTTTATTTGCCTGCCGGGGCTGAAACCGGAGAAGATTATCGCTGCCTGGGAAGATGTATGCCGCTAATACGCAGATGGCTGTTCCTTTGCTGCTGGCTAACCATACCACAGGCGCAAGCAGCCTGTATGGACAGCTTTATCGGCGAACGACTGGATTACGAAATGGGCTGGGAGTTTATTATGGCAGGCACTTCCAGCCTGCATACCTATGCCGATGCCAGCGGCCATCATCAGCGCGTTGAAGCGCATACCAATAAATTTTTCGATCTGTTCAAAAAGGTTCGCGATCGCATTGAGGGTGATGGATATTGCGATGATCACGGGCAATGGCGCAGTCGCCGCTTTCACGTCAAACAGCAGGAGCGCCGTTATCGTGCTGAAAAACTGACGATGTTTGCTGCCGATGGCCATCACGTTAGTTATACGCAGAATGGCAAAACTGATACCTACCCGGTTACACCGGCGCATATTCATGTGCTGGATGCTTTCTACAAAACGCGGGCCATGCCATTGAAACCGGGAGATCATTTTACCATTCCGGTCTTTGATTCGCGCAAAAGCTACCGCTTGATTGTCGATGTATTGCCCAAAACCGTGAAACTGATGGCACCCTGGGGGGAAACAGTCGAATGCGTGATCGTCAAACCGACGTTGCAAACCGCAGGGCTTTTTTCCAGCAACGGCAAAATCAAGGTCTGGATGACCAATGATGCGCGGCATATTCCAATCAAAATGTCGGCGAAAATAAAAATCGGGCGGATCATGGGCTATTTAACCAGCTACCAGCCGCCAACGGGGAAACACACGTGAAAATTCTCGATATTGGTTGCGGCTGCAACAAAACGGCCGATGCCATCGGCCTGGATCATCATCCTGGCTCGGATGCCGATGTGCTGGCGGACTTCGAACAGGGCTTTTTCCCCTTTGCCGATGCCAGTTTTGATCGTGTGATTTGCAGTCATGTCATCGAGCATGTGCGCTCGCCGGTACGCCTGATGGAAGAATGCTGGCGCGTACTCAGACCAGGTGGCACCCTGCTGGTGAAAACTCCGCATTACACCCACTGGACGAGCTGGGGAGATCCAACCCACTACCATCACTTTGGCTCGCATGCCTTGCGGCACTTCTGTCAGCCGCAAAGCACCGTCTATTATCGGTGTCGCTATTCGATGATTTCCCTTGATTTGCGGGTATCAGCTCTGCCAGCCCGCGTCTGCAAGGCGGTAATGGGTCAGGAACGCTTTGAACGTTCTTTCGCCAAATTTTTCCCCATCCGCGAAATTATCGCTGAATTTCGTTGCGAGCCCATGCCCTGACAGGGGGAGTGGGCATGACATCAAATATTTTCAACAAAAATTTCAATCCGGCGATTCAGCGCTCGACCTTCGCGGGTGCCATTATTGCCGATGGGTTGTGATGCGCCACGACCTTCGGAAGACAGTATCGCAGGCGGTATTCTGGAATGCTTGATCAGCCATGCCTTCACCGCATCGGCCCTGGCCTTTGACAGTGCCATATTATCCTTAAACTTCTGCCGGGTTTGCCAGCTAAGCTGACGATTATCGCTATGACCGACAATGCGCACACGGGCATCGGCAGGCAGGTTTTCCGCCACGCGAGCAAACTTTTGCAAAAATTTTATGCCGGAATCACGCAGCGTTGCCGAACCGGAAGGGAAAAGGATATGATGTTGCATGGTGATGTGAACCGTACGGGCATCCGTCGCCTGTACACGGACATCCTGCTGGGCAAGCGTTCGCTGCATCCGATCACGCAACGCTTCGGCTTTGGGCTTCGCCGACTGCTGCTTCCGACCTGGAGTCGCGGCCTGTTTTGCCGGACTTTCTATAGCTGCAAGCTTTTGTTCCAGCGTATTCACCTTGGGTGGCAAACTCATCAGGGTATCGTAACTTTCCTGGTTCAGCGGCGCACAGCCTGCAAGCATCAGCAGGCCTGCACACAGCATCAGGCAACTCTTCATGCTTCCCTCCTTTTCACGGGCAACAGCGCCTAGCTTACCCGTCAATTCAGGCGCTGCAAGCATCGTTCAGATGCCGGCACCATCAGCAACCCGCTCACCGGCAAATACAGCCGTGCTTAAATATTTTTCACCACCATCAGGAAAGATGGCAACAATGGTTCCCGGCCTGCCTTCGTTGGCCAGACGCTCGCCGACCTGCATCGCCGCCAACATGGCGCAGCCGCAGGATTGACCGCACAAAATGCCTTCCTCTGCCGCCAGCCGCTGGGTCATATCATAGGCTTCATCTGTGCCAATGCCAAGCTTTTCGTCATACACCGAAGGATCATAAATACCCGGGACGATGCTCGATTCAATATGCTTTAGGCCTTCAATGCCGTGAAACGGCGAATCCGGCTCGGCGGCAATCACCTGCACATCAGCAGAGACCCGCTTAAGGTAGCGGCCTGTGCCCACCAGTGTGCCAGAAGTACCCAGCGAGGCGATGAAGTGCGTCACCGTGCCACCGGTTTGCTGCCAGATTTCCGGCCCTGTGCTTTCTTCATGAGCCAGCGGATTGGCCGGGTTATTGTACTGGTCGGGTTTGAAATAACGCCCCGGATCCATTTGATAGATTTCACGCGCCTTGAGAATCGCGCCATCGGAGCCTTCCAGCGGATCGGAGAAGATCAGATCAGCGCCAAAGGCACGGCAAATGCGTTTGCGCTCATCCGAAACATTGCCCGGCATCACCAGCCGCACGCGAAAACCCATGGCGGCGCCAATCATGGCCAACGCGATACCGGTATTGCCGGAGGTGGAATCCAGAATGGTTTTATGCTCATCCAGCAAGCCCTGACGAATGCCTTCCTGAATCATTCGCAAGGCAGGTCTATCCTTCACCGAACCACCGGGATTGAAGCGTTCAAGCTTGGCATAAATACGCACCTGATCAGGCAAGTGGGCAGTAATTCGCGATAATCGTACCATCGGCGTGTTACCGATCAGATCAAGAATGGATGACAAAACGTTCTCCGTGGGCAGCGTTTGGCTGTGCGCAGCACGCTGCTTCTGCTAGCGTTGGCCGCATCCTATCATGGCGGAGAACATAATCATGCGGGGAACCACTATTTGCTGCGTACGCAGGCATAACTGCGTCAGTATTGCCGGCGATGGTCAGGTCACATTGGGAGATACTGTGGTCAAGCACGGGGCGCAAAAAGTGCGCAGTATTCGCGGCAATCGTATCCTCACCGGTTTTGCCGGTTCAACGGCGGATGCCATGAACCTTTTTGAGCGTTTTGAAAGCAAACTCGATGAGCATGCCGATAATCTGACGCGCGCTGCTGTGGCGCTGGCCAAGGACTGGCGCACCGATCGCTACCTGCGCAAGCTCGAAGCCATGATGATTGTCGCCGATTGCGAACGCACGCTGATTATTTCCGGCAACGGTGATGTGCTGGAGCCGGATGAGGGCGTGGCGGCCATTGGTTCCGGTGGTGCTTATGCCCGCGCCGCCGCCACAGCGCTACTGCGCCACAGCGCTCTGGGCGCTGCTGACATTGTCGAACAGAGCATGCAGATTGCCGCCGAGATCTGTATTTACACCAACACCCACATTCGCGTTGAAACACTGGAGTATGGCACGTGAACACGGAACTGTCACCACATCAAATCGTCAAGGCGCTGGACCGGCATATCGTCGGTCAGCAGGCGGCCAAACGGGCTGTTGCCATTGCCCTGCGTAACCGCTGGCGACGGCAGCAGGTGCCCTCCCCCCTGCGTGAGGAAATCACCCCCAAGAATATCCTGATGATCGGTCCCACCGGCGTGGGCAAGACAGAAATTGCCCGACGGCTGGCCCGCCTGGCGCATGCCCCGTTCATCAAGGTTGAAGCCACCAAATACACCGAGGTCGGTTATGTGGGCCGTGATGTCGAATCCATCATCCGCGAATTACTGGATACCGCCATCACCATGGTTCGCGAAGAACACCGCGAACGGGTGAAGGAACGCGCCGCCGAGGCCGCAGAAAACCGCTTGCTGGATATTTTGATTCCCCATGCTGTCAGCACCAGTAACGTAAGTTCTACTGTTATGGATGAGCGTCAACAGCAAACCCGCGAAAAAATGCGTCATAAACTCAGGCTTGGCGAACTGGATCAGCGGCAAGTGGAAATCGAGGTGCAGGAAACGCCTGCCACCCCGATTCTGCAAATGATTCCCGGTGGCGATCAGGCTGATTTGAAAGATATGCTTGGCGGTTTGCTGGGTAATGCCGCCAAAAAACAAAAACGGATGTCGATTAAAGATGCCCGCCATATTCTGGAGCAACAGGAGGCGGATCGCCTGATTGATGATGAGCGCATCCATGAAGAGGCGCGGGAACGCACCGAAAACCAGGGCATTGTCTTCATTGACGAAATCGACAAGGTGACGCACCGTGAGGGCCGCGACGGCGATGTTTCCCGCGAGGGCGTGCAGCGTGATCTGCTGCCGCTGGTGGAAGGCACGACGGTGAACTGCCGTCATGGCATGATCAATACCGATCATATTCTGTTTATCGCTTCCGGTGCCTTTCATCTGGCCAAACCTTCGGATCTGATCCCTGAACTACAGGGACGCTTCCCCATTCGCGTGCATCTTGATGCCCTGCTTGAAGATGATTTCCGCCGCATTCTCACCGAGCCGGAGGCGTCATTGACCAAACAATACAGCGCCTTGTTGCAAACCGAGGGCGTCACCCTGGATTTTACTGATGATGGCCTTGATGAAATCGCCCGTCTGGCTGTGCACACCAACGAAAAAACCGAAAATATCGGTGCTCGTCGCCTGCATACCCTGCTTGAACGGGTGCTGGAAGATATCAGCTTCAACGCTGCTGATTGTGCCGGTATCACGCTGCACATTGATGCTGCTTATGTGCGGCAACAACTGGGCGAGGTTGTTGAAAACGAGGATCTTTCGCGCTATATCCTGTGAAACCCCTGTATGCTTTGCGCGCTCTGCTGCTGGCGACCAGCCTTTCTACAGCTACCAGCAGCTGGGCCCAGATGGAATTGTTCGCCGATCGTGTGGTGCGCGACAGCTATGGTGAAATCACCGCCGACGGCGATGTTGAGGCCATTCGCAGCGATGAGGTGCTAACCACCGAGCATTTGCGCTACGATCCGTTGAAAAAGGAGGTCTTTGCCGAAGGGCATGTGCAACTGCACTCACCGCAGGCAGATATTTCAGCAACAGCAGCCCGCTTGCACACGGTCAACCATAGTGGCGAATTGCAACAGGCCACAGTGGCATTACCTGAAGGCAAATATGTGCGCGCTGCACGCCTCAAGCGACTGGATGAAACACGGCTAAGCGGCGATCATGTCAGCTTCACGGAATGCCCGCCTGATGCCCCAGCCTGGCGATTGCGCGCCAGCCACGTAGAAATTGATCAGCAAGCGGGCGATATGATCGTAAGCGATGCGCGCTTTGAGCTTGGCGGCATTCCCGTGTTTTACAGCCCGTACTGGCAATACCCCCTGCGCCGACGCTCCGGTGTGCTAATGCCGCAAATCAGCACCTCACAACGGCGCGGCACAGCCTTCGCCCTGCCGCTCTATGTTGCGCCGTCTGCCAGTTGGGATGCCACCTACACGCCGCGCTGGATGACCCGACGCGGCTGGATGAATGATGTGGAACTACGCCATCGCAGCACTGTAGGTCAGGAAACCTGGCAACTGGCATGGCTACAGGATCGCGTGACGCAGCGTCGTCGTTACCATGTCACCGGCACGATGCAGGAACAACTGCCGCTGGGGCTGCAATTCCGCCTGGATGCCAACCAAACCAGTGATTACCAGTACCTTTCGGATTACGCCGTTGATGGCACGCAGGCCAGCGCCCGTTTTATCACCAGCAAAGCCAGCCTGGGCTGGCAAGGGCCATGGGGCGGCGCTACGCTGCTGGCACAAAAACAACAGGATTTGATACAAGCCAGCAATGAGAAAACCCTGCAATGGCTGCCGCGACTGGAAAGCAACTGGTCGTTACCCATCTATGCTGATGCCCGCCTGCACCTGGATCAGCAACTGACGCATTTTGCACGCCCGTTATTGCTCAGCGGCTGGCGTTCCTGGCTGCACCCCTGGCTGGAAGTGCCGTTTGCCCCTTTGGGCGGCGCTGTTGAATTCCGGCTGCAAAGCGGACTCTACCAGTGGAACTACTGGCAACTGAAGAATCATCCACACAGCAGCGTTCGTGCCCGTGCCTATGCCAGTAGCGCTGAAGCAAGCGTGCATCTGGAACGCATCAGTCAGAACCACCACTGGCGGCATAGCATCAGTCCGACGCTGCGCTACGATCTGGCCAATGCCCCGGATCAATCGACCATGCCGAATTTTGACAGCGGTTTTGCCCGACTGACCATGAACAATCTGTTGCAGGGCAATCGCTTCACCGGCCTGGATCGCGTACAGCGCCTGCGGCGTTTCAGTGCCCTGCTGCGCAATGCCCTGCAATACAAGGATACCGAAAACCAGCGCAAATGGACGATTATGACGCTGGATGTCGGCATGAGCTGGGATGTGCTGCGCAATAGCGTGGATGCCCGCATCAGCCCCACGCCCTCGCGCAGCTACGGCAATGTGCTGGTGGACTACAGCCTCTCCCCTACCCCACAGTTTACCATGGCCGCAGATGGCCAGTATGATGTGGCAGGCCAATACTGGGCCGTGGCCAATGCCAGCTTGCGCATGGATCATGAGGATGGGCACCATCTCAGCCTCGGCTGGCAGCATACGGACCGCCGCTACGTGGCCCATGCCATTAACTTGGTCAGCGTTGATGTGGCCGCCCGTTTTTACCGCCGCTGGCATGCCGATGCCAGCTGGCAATATGATTCCAGCCTCAAGCTGACTCAACAAGCGACGATCAGCGCCGGTTATGTGCACCCCTGCTGGAACCTGAGTATCGAAGGCTTCCGCATCAACCGGCGCGGCAGCACCGGCAACAGCGATTATGGTTTTCGCTTTACCCTGGGCTTTAAGGGACTGGGCAATGTCGGCGGCACCTGATAAACAGCGTATTGCATTATCACTGGAATACGACGGTCGGCGCTTCCATGGCTGGCAACGTCAGCACAATGCCAGCTCCGTGCAAGCCGCGCTGGAACAGGCATTGGCAGGCATTGATGGCTGCCCCGTTGCCTGCATCGCGGCAGGACGCACCGATGCCGGCGTTCATGCCGAAGCCATGCTGATCCATGCGGATGTGGATGCAGCACGCTTTGCGCGTTCGCCACGCGCCTATATCCATGGGGTGAATACCCGGCTTGATAATGCGGCCATGGTGCTGGCAGTACGCGCCGTAGCGGCTGATTTTCATGCCCGCTTTGACTGCCGCGAGCGTCAGTATTGCTACCGCATCTGGAACCGTTCCACAGCTTCGTCCCTGCATCCCTGGCGACACTGGTGGATGCCACGCCCGCTTGATATAGCGGCCATGCAGCAGGCAGCCATATATCTGATCGGCACCCATGATTTCAGCGCCGTGCGCGCCAGTGGTTGTCAGGCTGCTTCGCCCGTGCGCACGCTGCGGCAACTGGAAATTCATCACCATGGCCATGAGATCAGCATTCATGTAGCAGCTGATGCCTTCCTCTATCATATGGTGCGCAATATTATCGGCTGTCTGGTGGAAGTTGGCCTGGGGCACTGGTCGCCACAGCACTTGCAGATGATTTTGGCGGCAGGCAGTCGTCAGCATCGCGGCATCACTGCACCGGCGCACGGCCTTTATTTCACCAATGCCTGTTATGATGATTTTTCATCCCGTGATATGGCATGCGCTGGTTAATTGTACTGGCCATACTACTGACGGGCGGCAATGCCCAGGGAGAAGCCTCCATGCATACCAATGAACTGATTCACGAATCAAGCCCCTACCTGCAACAGCATGCTCATAACCCGGTGGATTGGCACCCCTGGGGAGACAATGCCTTTGCTCTGGCACGGCTGGCCGACAAACCTGTTTTTCTTTCGATTGGCTATTCCACCTGTCACTGGTGCCATGTTATGGAACATGAATGCTTCTCTGACGAAGAAGTCGCGGCTGCCATGAACAAAACCTTTATCAGCATCAAGGTGGATCGCGAAGAACGCCCGGATATTGATCAGGTGTATATGCAGGCAGCGCAAATGATGACAGGCGGTGGCGGCTGGCCACTGAATGTGCTGCTCACCCCGGAAGGCAAGCCGTTTTATGCCGCCACCTATTTGCCCAAACACAGCGGCCATGGCCGCATGGGACTGATTGAGCTGAGTCAGCGCGTACAGCAATTATGGCAGCATGATCGTGAAAAACTGTTAAGCTCTGCTGAACAACTGCATCAGAATATGCAGCGCCAGCAACAGTCTGACAGCGCTGGTGATGAACCTGTCATGGCCTGGGTGGAACAGGCATGGCGACAACTGGCCAGCGAGGCAGACAAGGCGTATGGTGGCTTTGGTGACGCACCAAAATTCCCGACCGCGCACAAGCTGATGCTGATGTTGCGTCAGGTACGCAGTCAGGGCGATGCAAGCGCGCTGGCACACGTTGAAAAAACCCTGGATCAGATGCGTGCCGGCGGTATATTTGATCAGCTGGGCTATGGGTTCCACCGCTACAGCACCGATGCCCGCTGGCTGGTACCACATTTTGAAAAAATGCTATACGATCAGGCCATGCTGATGATGGTGTACAGCGAAGCGGCGCAGCTTACCGGCCATGCCCGGCACGCCAGAGTAGTAGAAGAAATCGCCGATTATGTGCTGCGCGATATGCGCCGCGACGACGGCCTGTTTTTCAGCGCCGAAGATGCCGATTCCGAAGGTGAGGAAGGGCTGTTTTATCTCTGGAAAAGCAGCGAACTGAAGCAACTGCTGGGCAAAAACGATGCCGCCCTGGCCATGCAGTTCTGGCATATTGAACAAGGCGGCAACTATCTGGATGAGGCCAGACGCATGCGCAATGGCCGCAATATTCTCCACCGCGATCCGACCGCCACGATGACCCCACAACTGGAGACAATTCGCCAGCGCCTGTTGCGGACCCGTCAGCAACGTCCACGTCCATTCCGCGACGAAAAAGTGCTGACCGACTGGAACGGCCTGATGATTGCCGCACTGGCCAAAGCTTCCGTCGCTACGAAACACGAAGACTGGTATCACATCGCCAGCCATGCCATGCAGCAGTTATTGCAACAACGGCTTGATGCACAGCAGCGACTCTGGCACCACCGTTCGGCTGACGGCAAACAGGCTGTTGCCGGCCAGCTTGATGATTATGCCTTTGTTATCTGGGGCTTGCTGGAATTGTATGAAGCAGGTTTTGATGCTCACTTTTTGCAACAGGCCATCGCCCTGAACCAACAATTGCTGGCGCATTTTTCCAGTGATGACGGTGGCTTTTTCCTGACTGCTGATGATGCTGAACCCTTGCTGATCAGACCGAACGATGCCTGGGATGGCGCCTTGCCATCGGGCAGCGCGGTGACTGTTTACAACCTGATCCGCCTGGCTCGCTTAACTGGTGACCCAGCGCTGGAAGATCGTGCCATGCAGGCGCTGAAAACATCTTCCCGTTATCTGCAACAGGCGCCGTCAGCGCAAGCTTTCATGCTGCTTGGCCTGTGGCAGGCGCTGACAGCGGGCTACGAACTGGTCATTGCCGGTGATGAGCATGCCGCGCAACAGGCCGGACGACAATTACAACAACAGTTCTACCCGGATCTGGTGATTCTGCGTCGTGATGCGCTCAGTCAGAAACTGGCTCCCTACAGCATACCACAAAAGCCATCAGGACAAGGCTTGACCTTTTATCTGTGCAGCGACCACCAGTGCGATCAGCCCCGTCATGAACTCGCCGTCGTCCGTCAGCGGCTGAAGCGATGACCCATCGTCACCAACATTTTTAAGAGGCCTGAATTCAGGAAACTTTAACTCCCATTATGTTTGCATATATCATCAAGCAAATGTACTGCCGTTAAAGCCCCACAGGGCGCGATCACCTGCGCTGAATTCGATATAAATGCGCGATGCCGGCACGTTCAGTTGTTCGCTGATAAAGTCACATAATTGCCGCGAATAGTGACGCGCCTGAGCTGTTGGCAGGCCAAGGCTTTTCAGTTCAAGATAGGCCAGCGGCGCGCTCGAACCGGCAAAACTCATGGTGCAATCCGCTTCCAGCGCCACCATTACATAGCTTTCCGGCTTCCCCAGCATGCTGGCACACAGCGCCGAGGCTTTGTTGATCAGCGCCTGCGCATCATCAACGTGTTGATTGGTACGAATATGCAAATAAGGCATTATCCCTCCTTGTGAATTAACGAAATGCCACCAATGAGGCAAAATTGGCACACTGAAACCAGACGCTGCTGCGGGCAAAACCGGCTTGTTGCAGCCGCTGGCGATGAGTGGTCAGCGTTTCTGCCTGCAACACATCCTCCAGCGCCTGACGCTTGCGGCTGATTTCCAGTTGTGAATAGCCTTGCCGGGCCTTGAACGCTTCATGAATACGGCGCTGGAGTTCGTTTTCCCATGGCTCGGCAAAGGCAATTTTTTCCGACAGAACGAGAATGCCACCCGGTTTCAGGCTGTTGGCCAGGCGTTGCAACAGCGGCAATCGCCGGCTCGGTGGAATAAATTGCAGGGTAAAGTTGATCACCGCCACGGCACACGGTTCAAAGCTATAATCACAAACATCAGCACAGCACAGTTCGACGGCTGTTGTTGCCTGATCGTTGGTGATCAGTTCGCGGCATCGTCTGATCATGGCTGAAGAATTATCAATACCGACAATGCGGCAGCCGCGTCCTTCCACCGCATGCCGCATGGCCAGGATGGAGGCTCCCAGTGAACAGCCAAGATCATAAAGCGTGCTGCCCTTGCCGGCATACTCGCTGGCAAGAATATGGATCATTTCCAGCGTCAGGCCGTAGCCAGGCACCGAGCGACGAATCATATCGGCAAAAACGCGACTGACTTTTTCATCAAAACGAAAACTGGATGGCAGTCCCTCATCCTGCTGATAAAGCGTATCGCTAAGTTGCGGCATATCAGTGCAAGGCTTCTCCATTGCGAAAATGCAGGCAATGGCAGGGAAAGTCCGTCCGGGTGATCGGCAATACCGATTCAAAGCGGGCAATATCGCTGGCTTTGGCTGCCGTCTGTGGGTGTTTGGCAATCAGATAGGAGCAAATATCGCAATATTCCTCGATGGATTGCTCAAACGTGCCGGTGCGCTGGCCGATGGCGATAATTTCATCCTTGTCCATGGCAATCAGCGGCGACAATAATGGTAGTTCGGCGACACCGTAAATCGCCTGAATATTGGCCAGCGTCTGGCTGGCCACCTGGCCCAGTGAATCGCCGGTTACCAGTGCCTGCGCCCCCAGCCGACGCGCTATCTGTGCCGCTGAGCGAATCATCTGACGCTTGTAAATTACCATACGGTAATCATCAGCCACCGAAGCAATGGCATGGCGCTGAAATTCTTCCATATCAACAAGATACAAATCCAGTTTGCCCTGATAACGGGAAAGACAGGCGGCAAGGCGTTCAATCTTGGCAAAATCACGGTTGATATGGCTGTTGTACAAATGCACCAGGGTGATCCGCATGCCACGCTTCATCATCATGTAGGCAGCTACTGGCGAATCAATACCACCGGAGAACAACACCACGCCGTGCCCTGAACTGCCCACCGGCAAGCCGCCAATACCGGCATGTTTGCGGGTATAGACATATGTACCCTCAGGGGCGACTTCCAGATGAACCGTGATCTCCGGTGCATCCAGCGCCACGCGCAGGCCAAGATGCTCTTTAAGATAGCCGCCCACCTGATAATTCAGCTCCGGGCTGGTCAGCGGAAAACGTTTGAGTCCGCGTTTGGCACGCACGGCAAAGCCTTTGCCGCTGACATCGCCAAATTCTTCCCGCAGCATGGCTGCGGCCAGCGTCTGCATGGCCTGCACATCATTCTCCGCCCGTTGCACCCGACAAAAGTTTTTGATGCCGGGAATCAGCGCCAGATACGCCAGCAATGCGTCATCCACCTGCTCAAAGCCCATCAGCAGGCGGCCATAATCACTGCGCAATGTCGCCGGTTTGAGCAGACTGCGCAAATTATTGCTCTGACGACGCACAAAGCTGCTGCGATTCTTGCCCTTGAGCGATAATTCGCCGTAATGAATCAGGATGTACTGCATTGATCGCCCTTGCCATCATACACGCCGTGAAAAACCTCGGCAACGCGGCCTTCCAGCCATAGCTGATCATCCTGCCGCGTCACCAATACCTGACCGCCGGGCATTTCGATGGTCAATGGCCGCTCATGGTCTTCACGCTGCCAGATCGCTGCTGCCGTAGCAGAAGCGCCTGAACCACAGGCTCGCGTCGGACCTACGCCCAGTTCAATAATATCGATATACACATGATCAGCAATGTGGCCGGTGATGATTTCCACATTGCGATCGTGCGGCAGTTCATCTTCACCGGCCAGCGCAAACAGGACGCGATGCCGGTTGCCGATATGCACATCGCTGTGCGTCTTGCAGGCATCTTCGATCCGCGCCTGACCCATACAGACGCGCACGCCATGCTCACTATACATCGCCTGCACCGTGCGGTCAGGCAGCGCGATGCGCAATTGTTGCCGGTGCAAGCGACGCATCAGCAGGTCTGCCGCACAACGCAGGCCATTGCCGCAATTCATGGCCTCGCTGCCATCGGTATTGAAAATGCGCATACGGGCATCGGCATTCTCAGCTTTTTCCAGCCATAGCAACTGATCGCAGCCAATGCCATAGCGACGTTCGGTGATATTGCAGATCTGCCTTGTGTCAAGCGCTGGTATATCGTCATGCAGGGCGTCAAGAATTACGAAATCATTGCCCTGCGCCTGCATTTTCACAAAAGGGAATGTCATGCCTGGTGTTCAACCACCACCGTGGTATAAATCCCGCCGCGAACATTGAAGATGGCCTCCAGGCGCAGCGAGCGGGGCGACAACGCGCGGATCAGGTCATCGGCAATCATATTGGTGACCTGCTCGTGAAAATGCCCCTCGTCGCGAAAACTCCAGTAATACAGCTTCAACGATTTCAGCTCGACGCATAATTGATCCGGCACATAGTCCAGACGCATTTCAGCAAAATCGGGCTGCCCGGTTTTCGGGCATAAACAACTGAACTCCGGGCAATTGATTTGAATATGATAATCACGTTCGGGATTCGGGTTGGCAAAGGTTTCCAGTTCCCGGGATGGCTGAGTGCTCATAGGCTTCGTGGCTCCATAGGCTGCGTTTGATGGTGGCGAAGCATAGGAGTCACGCAGATAATGGCAAAGAACAGCTTGCATCGTGCCCGTTCAGGCAGTCAGTAAGGTCTCAATGGCAATACCTGCCAGCATAAAGCCAAACAGGTTGGGCATATAGGAAATCGTGCCGTTCACAGCGCGGGGCAGCACAGCGGGATCGTCGGAGACAGGCGCTTGTGGCAATGGTTTGATGGGAGGCTCGGTAGAAAATACCACCGGGTAATCCAGCGAAGCGCCCATGCGGCGCAGTTTACGGCGCAAATTGGCAGCCAGACCACAATGATGGGTGCGTGCCAGCGTGCTCACCTGCGCCTGCCGTACATCCAGACGGCCACCTGCGCCCATACTGGAGGCAATAGCCAAACCCTGCTGCTGACAACGCGCCACCAGCAGGGCCTTGCAGGCCACGGAATCAATACAGTCAAGCACCATATCCGGGGCCTGCTGCTGCAAAAAGGCATCGATATTGTCATAACGAAGAAACGCCGGGATGGCGGTAATGTTGGCATCGGGATTGATGTCGCGCAGGCGCTCCGCCATCACCGCTGCTTTTTTGCGGCCAAGCACGCTGTGCGTACAGACCAGCTGACGGTTCATGTTGGAAATGCCAATCACATCATGATCCACCACGGTGATACGCCCAACACCAGCGCGGGCAATTGCCTCGGCAACAGCACCGCCGACACCGCCTAAGCCAACAATCAATACATGACTGTCCGCCAGGCGTTGCAATCCTTCATCACCCAGCAGGATTGCCGTGCGTTCCTGCGCATGACCCATGCCTATTCTTCCACCGAAGCAGCAGGCAGGCTACGCGCTGATGGCCAGACATAACAACCATATTTGTAATAACCACGCACATTGTGCAGGCGATAGTCCAGATCCTGTTCCATGGGAACGATCACGCCCTCCAGCAGGGGTTGCAAATAAGCAGCCAGAACAGCACCGCCACCGCCGGTAATCATGATCATATCAATATCCCAGTCATCCGCCCAGATGCGGTTGGCATCAGCAGCAATATTCTGGGCCAGCTGCTGGAACGCATGCTGTGTGATTTTTTTCAGATCATAGCCGCGTCCGCGAATTTTGATGCTGCCTGTTTCTACCGGCTCAAACAGCCGGTACAACTCCACATTGATGCCGCAGTTTTCTTTCAGCTTGGAAGCAATCGCCGAAAACGCCTTGGAAATACCATTCTCGGTGGTCATGCTGCCACGTTCGGAATAGCGGGTTTTATCTGAAATGGTGTAATCTGTGGTTTTGAAGCCTACATCGATGATACCAATTTTTTCAGTGGCAAAGCGGCGCTCTGCAGGGCGCCCCTGCGCATCCAACAGGCGATCCATCACCGAGCCGATCGGTTGCGGAATCACCCGTACATCGGTCACGGCAATACGCACTTCACGGCGTTCACCGGCGGCATTGGTCACCACCATGTCATGGGTATCGCGCAGCATGCCGGCAAGCTCTGCCTTGTATTGACGGTAATGACCAATTGGCAGGCCAACAACCAAATGCATCGTCTGTTGTCGCTCCCTGGCAAAGCATGAAAGCGCTGCCAGCGCCAGCACCCGGGAGGCCGAGGCAACAAACTGGTTTTGCTCCAGCGTGAACTGACGGTTGGTGCTCTGGCGCTCAGCAAGTTCACCGATAAAATAGGCGTTGCCGTCTATATCAATCTGTAGATGCTCATGTTGTTCATCATGATCGAGTAAGGATTCCTGATACTGAAAATCAACTGCTTCGCCGTAAATGGATTTGAATACGCGAAACTGTTTGCCATCGGTGGCCTTGGTAAAACCAAAACCGATATCGACACCAATTACTTGCATACTTCCTCCGCTATCTGTGATGGAGCCAGCATAAG
>WFOJ01000148.1 GCA_015488125.1 Mariprofundaceae bacterium | reverse complement strand
GATCAGGTGGTCAGTTCAGCCATGCGCTACCGGGCGCAGGCCCCGTTACTGGATGGACTGCTCAATGAGTTGGGGATGCAAGGTGGCAATCTCAACGATCTTACAGCTGGTGTGCGGGATCATCAGCAGCCCTCCGCGTGAAAATCAGTTGTTTTTTCCCGAAAAAGAAGGTCGCTAAGGGCTGTCTGCTGTACAATTATCGTCGGCTGTAGCGGATTTTGTCAGACGATCAACCAATCGCCAACTGCAATATGCTTGACCATCAACAGGCTTTCACGATAATGCCGCGCTCTTTTTTGTGTGCTCAGGGGCAAGATGCTTGCCAAAATCATCCATCTGCCAAAACAGCGCAGACTTCTGAGGGTGTAGCAACAGGCAGGCGATATTCTTGATCACCGTTGCTGCAAGGCTGAAGGCGAAAAAAGCAATGAGTTTGTCGACATGTTTGTGTCTGGAGAGCACCTGATGCAATCGGATTACGCATCGTTTGATTTTGAGTTGAGTCATCTTCCAGCCAGCGGCAAGCGATGGGCCGTCGAGGTCAGCGAAGCCTTGCTGCGGGCGGAAGACGTGGGGCGGATTGATGCCCTGGATGTGGCTTGTTCGGCTTGTCAGTGGTCTGGAAGTATGTTGCGAAATGCGGATGGCTGGCAGATGCAGGCGCACCTGGAAATTGCCATTCAACGTCGCTGTGATCGTTGCCTTGGGGTGTTTAACTGGTCGTTGCAACAGGATTGCGAGCGACGCTTTGCGCTGAATACGGCGCAACGCGGGGCAATGGATGAAGATGTCGATGTGCTTACCTGGCCGGGGCAGTTGAATGTGATTGACCTGCTGCGCGAAGAGATATGGCTGGCCTGGAAGCCGGTTGTGATATGCAACGAGGCTTGTAAGGGGTTGTGCAAATCCTGCGGCTGCAATCTGAACACAGCGCACTGTCAATGCGATCGTTCGGACGCAGATCATCCGTTTGCCGCATTAAAATCGTTGAAATTTGATTAAGGAGTGAATAATGGCTGTTCCAAAGAGAAAAACCAGTAAATCCAAACGCAATATGCGTCGTGCCCATGATGGTGCGCACATCGCCAATGTGCAGACTTGCAGTGAATGCGGAGCATCAGTACGTTCGCATCACGCCTGCAGCCAATGCGGGAACTATAAGGATCGTAACGTCGCCTGATTGAGCTGGCTGACGAATCATGCGTATTCTGATTGATGGTCATGGTGGCGATCATGCTCCCGATGTTGTGATCGAGGCGCTGACGCTGAGTCTGGACAAGGCTGATGCGCCGGAGCTGGGGATTGTTGGCCGTGCCGATATCATCCAGCCTGTGCTGGCCCGGCATGGGCTGGAAGAAAAGGTTCGCCTGGTGGAAGCCGAAGACATGATCGACATGTGTGATGCGCCGGCTGTTGCCTTGCGTCGTAAACGCAAGTCCTCGATGCATGTGGGCGCGCGTGCGGTGCGCAGCGGTGAGTGGGATGCACTGGTCAGCGCTGGCAATACCGGCGCACTGATGGCCATCTCCAAGTTGATGCTTAAAACCATCCCCGGTGTTGATCGTCCAGCGATTGCCTCGATGATTCCGTCAACTCATGGTGGTACATTGTTCCTTGATATTGGTGCCAATGTTGATTGCAGTGCGGATCATTTGATCCAGTTTGCGGTCATGGGGCATTGCTATCGTCAGTCCATTTGTCATGAGGATCGGCCTCGTGTCGGTTTACTGAATATCGGCACCGAAGACATCAAGGGAACGGATGTGGTCAAATACGCAGCGCAGCAACTGGCAGCGCAGCAGGAGATCAATTTTATCGGCAATGTTGAAGGCACGAACCTGTTTGATGGCAGTGTGGATGTTGTCGTTTGCGATGGCTTCGTCGGCAATATTGCATTAAAAACCATGGAAGGCGTGGCCCGCTATATCCTTGGCCAGATGAAAAACGAGTTGCAGTCGTCCGTGCGCAGCAAGGCCGGTGCCTGGCTTGCCATGCCTGCACTGAGAAAGCTGAAAGACGCACTTCATCCCAGCGAGCATAATGGCGCGCCATTGCTTGGTCTGAACGGGGTGGTCGTCAAAAGTCACGGCTCAGCCGATGCTTATGCGCTTTCCTGTGCGATTCAGGCAGCCTGCACGGAAGTGGAAGCCAATTTGCAATCCACTATTGCCAATGCCATGAATAACATGACTATTCCGGCATGAATTCATTTCCCACCATTCATATTCGCGGTACAGGGGGCTACTTGCCCGAACGTGTGATGACCAACCAGGAGCTTTCGCAACTGGTGGATACCTCGGATGAATGGATTCGCAGTCGCTCGGGAATTGCCTGTCGGCATCTGGCAGCTGCCGATGAATGCACGTCCGATCTGGCTACCCATGCCGCCAGACAGGCGTTGGACGATGCCGGTATCACTGCTGCTGATCTGGATGCGCTGGTGGTCGCAACAACAACGCCCGACCTCATTTTCCCCTCAACAGCCAGTATTGTGCAATCCAGACTGAAGGTGGCGGGTTTTCCCTGCTGGGATATTCAGGCCGTCTGCTCCGGCTTCGTTTATGCGCTGGCGCAACTCGAAGGCATGATGCGTGCGGGCATGTTCCGTCGGGTGCTGTTGATTGGCGCGGAGACGATGTCTGGCATTCTGGACTGGCAGGATCGTGGCACTTGTGTGCTCTTTGGCGATGGCGCTGGTGCGGTGGTGCTCGAAGCCGGTGAAGATGATGGTTGTGGTTTGATGCGTTCGGTATTGCACTGTGATGGCAGCTATCGTGAATTACTCATGGCGCGTCATGCACGATGCCAACGAGCGCCGAATACGAAGAATATGCCAGCGCTGGAAATTGATGCTGCCGGTGTGTCTGCCATTCAGATGCGGGGCAATGAAGTGTTTCGCGTGGCGGTGAACAAACTGGGTGAAGTGGTGCAGGAAGTGATGCAGGTCAACGGCGTGGCGCAGCAGGATATTGACTGGCTGATTCCGCATCAGGCCAATATCCGCATCCTCCGGGCGACAGCGAAAAAGCTTCAGTTGCCGGAGGAGCGGATGGTGGTGACGGTGGATCGTCATGCCAATACCTCGGCAGCCAGCGTGCCACTGGCCTTGAATGAAGCGGCCCGTGACGGTCGTTTGCAACGCGGGCAGCTATTGCTGCTAGAGGCATTCGCCGGTGGTTTTGCCTGGGGTGCCAATATGTTGCGCTGGTCGCGTGATTAAACGATAGAGTGACGATGAAACAACAATTTTCCTGTATTTTTCCTGGTCAGGGTTCACAATCGCAAGGTATGCTGGCGGAATTCATTGCTAGTGAATCCATTGCTGCCAATACCCTAAGCGAAGCTTCGGAAGTGCTGGGCTATGATATGGCGGCATTGATTGCCGATAACCCTGAGCAACAGCTGCATCAAACCCGTTATACGCAGCCGGCATTGCTAACGGCTTCTATAGCGCTGTGGCGTTTGTGGCTGGCTCGCGGTGGCGCAAAACCGGATGCTGTTGCCGGTCATTCACTGGGGGAATACTCGGCGCTGGTGGCTGCCGATGCCCTCGATTTTTCCGATGCCTTGCGACTGGTTGCCTTTCGCGGTGAAATGATGGAGCAAGCTGTACCTGCCGGTGGTGGCAAAATGGCGGCGGTACTAGGGCTGGAAAATGCGCAGGTAACAAGCATTTGCGACGATAGCAGCAATGCGCATGAACAAGTCTGGGTGGCCAACTTGAATTGCCCGGGGCAACTGGTGATTGCCGGTCATACGGCAGCGGTTGAGCGTGCCATGCAGGCCTGTACAGAAGCTAAGGCGCGGCGCGTTTTGCCGCTGGCTGTCAGCGTCCCTTCGCACACACCGCTGATGCAGCCTGCTGCCGATGCCATGCGTGAACGGTTGCAGCGTGTGACGTTGCGAGCACCGTCGTGCCCGGTGTGGAATAATGTCGATGGTCGCGCCCGGCAGCATGCGGATAGCATACGTGAGGCACTGGTGGCGCAACTGGTTTCGCCTGTGCGCTGGACCGATTGTGTGTTGGCCATGCAGCAGGCGGGCGTTGGCTGTGCGGTGGAAATGGGGCCGGGCAAGGTGTTGGCCGGGCTGGTGCGGCGCATCACCCGCGATATGAAAGTCTTTGCCTCGGATAACGAAAAAGCCATGGCGCAGGCTTTGCAGGGAGT
>WFOJ01000147.1 GCA_015488125.1 Mariprofundaceae bacterium | reverse complement strand
GCCAGTCGGCTGGCTTTTTCACGATCCACGGTCGCCTGGATTTTTTCAACCAGCCCGACAACATCACCCTGGCCAAGAATACGTCCGGCCATGCGCTGCGGATCGAAGACCTCAAAGGCATCGATTTTTTCCCCAGTGCCGACAAAGCGCACCTGTACCTTCGTGCTATAGGCCACAGAAAGCGCTGCCCCGCCGCGCACATCGGCATCCGTTTTGCTGAGAATGCAACCGCTGAGCTGAACAGCGGCGTGAAAATCTTCGGCAATTTTCAAGGCAGTCTGACCGGTCATGGCATCGAGCACCAGCAGGCGTTCAGCAGCCTGCACGGCATCGGCAACGGCTGTGATTTCCGCCATCAGCGCATCATCCACGACCTGACGGCCTGCGGTATCAAGAATAAGCACATGATGGCCGCCGGTGCGTGCCTGTTGCAAGGCTGATCGCGCCATCTCTGCTGCCGATGCCTGCGGGTTTTCCGCCTCCAGATAGGGGACGTCCACTTGTCCGGCCAGAATACGCAATTGCTCGCGTGCCGCTGGTCGCGTCGCATCGACACTGGTCAGGGCAACTTTCTTGCCCTGCGTAACCAGCATGCGTGCCAGTTTGCCCGCCGTGGTCGTCTTGCCCGCCCCCTGCAGGCCACACAGCAAAATAACCGAGGGAATGCTCTCCAGCCGTAATGGTTGCTGTTCACCACCCAGCACATCGCTGAGGACATCATGCAGAATTTTGATAATCACCTGACCAGGTTGCAGGCTGCGTGCAACTTCTTCACCCAGCGCCCGCTGACGCACCTCGCTCATCAGATGGCGCACCACCGGCAAGGCCACGTCAGCTTCCAGCAAGGCCAGCCGCATTTCACGCAACGTGGCATCAAGGTCAGCTTCGGTAATGCGTACTGTTTTGCGCAACCTGGCAGTGATATCACCAAGTTTCTGACTGAGTTTGTCAAACATGGAACTTCTCCCGGATGGTTTCTGGTCAACCGTCGCCAAGGGGCAATTCAACCGCATGAAATCAAAATGGCAAATCAGACCCGCCGGGATTATACCTCTATAAGACCTCAGCACATTCTGTTTCCCCGGCTTTGACCTTCCTTTTGCGATGTTTTGGAGCTTTTCACCGTTGTTTGCTCAGTCGAATCTCATTTCTTTTTGGCTTTTTACCCTGCCAAGGCGCGCACCAATCCATTAGGCGCCTCCCGTCATGCCAACGGATGGCTTTGATGAGGGTGCCCCTAGGAGCCTGTCGGACTTTGGCAATCGTCACGAGAAATAGCGGGATTGAGTCAAATAGACGACCTGTTGGCGGCGAATAGCAGCGCTATTTAACAAAAACAGGGCGAATATTTGGCCAATAGCCGCTTTTTCGTAGTAGATTGATCAAAGCCCGACAGACTCCTAGGAGTCTGTCGGGCAGCCGATTCAATCACCGACGCATCCACAATCGCCGCCTTCGCTTTCTCCACCATCAACCCGTGCGCCGACAACTGACGGTTCAGTTCGGCAAACAGACGTTTATCCAGCTTCTTGTTGACCAATCGATTGCGGAAACGGCAAATACTTGTCTCATCGGGAACCGAACCGGTAACATCAAAATCCGTGAATCAGATGAAATCCATCCGCACCTTCAGTGCTTCTTTTATCTTCGGATCAGACAAGCCGTGCTATGCCTGCAGGATCATCGCGCGAAACATCTTCGGCGGATCATAAGAAACCACCCCGCCCACAGGCGCTCTACGGGCGTATACATCTTTCAGAATCACTGCAAAGCAATCCCAGTCCGATAAACGCCATACCTTCACCAGATAATGATCCCTACCAAGACGCGATTCGATCATGGATGCAGAAAAACCAAGCATGCCTCACCTCCCATAAACACCATAACGTATAATGAACACGACAGATTATGAAAGGTTTAATGCACCCTCATGATGCAAAGGTCTTTTGTTTGGAATTCCAGGGATGTTTTACCTATTTTCTTATGATTTGGTGATGAGAGACTACATTCCGGGCTTTGCACTGTAACTAATCTGACGAGGTCAGATCAGTTGGTGATCAAAAAACAAAGGAGCCGCTGACGCGGCCCCTTTGAAAGATGGCGACTGAAAAGCCGTTGCACTCAGTCAATGGTAATAGCTTTCGGTTTGGCCGTCTCGGCCTTGGGCAGACGAACGCTCAGCACACCGTCTTTCATACTGGCCTCAACAGCATCGGTATCAACATTGTTGGGCAGGGAAAAACTGCGAGAAAACTTGCCATAAGCCCGCTCTACACGATGCACATTCTCATTCTCAACCGTCTTCTCATAATGACGTTCACCAGAGAGTGTCAGAACACCATCCTTTACCTCCAGGCGCACATCTTTTTTGTCGATACCGGGAAGCTCGGCCTGCACGAGCAGTGCATCGTCTGTTTCCCTGATATCTACCGAAGGAGCCCAGCTATTTTCCTCAGTAGAAAGAACGCCCTGCGTCTGATCCAGCAAGCGGCTAATGCGTTGATTCATGCTTTCAAGTTCACTCCATGGATTCCAGCGTGTGATGCTCATGATAACCTCCTTCATGAAACAGTATCACTGCCGGGCCTTCCTCCCGGCGCGTTATTTATATAGGTACGAAATGTTGGCAATTCAAGTGTTTTTTATACCTAACTAGAACGATTGCATTGACAATCGTTGTTTTCATTACTACCATAGTAATCATGGCTACGAAAAAGATGAAAGAACAAGCCCGCAAGGTGCTCAAAGAATCATTTGGCTACGATGCCTTCCGCCCTATGCAGGAAGAGATCATCTGCGCTCAACTTGATGGCAAGGATGCCTTCGTCCTGATGCCGACTGGCGGCGGTAAATCGCTGTGCTATCAAATTCCGTCAATTATGCGTGAGGGTACGGGCATTGTCGTGTCGCCGCTGATCTCGCTGATGAAAGATCAGGTGGATGCGCTGGTGCGCTGTGGCGTGAATGCTGCTTATTACAATTCATCGTTAAAATCCGCTGAATCGCGTGAAGTACTCAGCCGTTTTGAGTCGGGAGAACTGGATCTACTGTATGTTGCCCCGGAACGCCTGCTGACCAAAACATTCCTGGCGCGACTGGAGAAAGTCAAAGTCGCGCTGTTTGCCATTGATGAAGCGCATTGCGTTTCCCAGTGGGGGCATGATTTCCGCCCCGAGTATGTGCGCCTTGGCGAACTCCGTGATATTCTGCCGGATGTTCCCATGATTGCACTCACGGCCACGGCGGATGAACATACCCGCGAGGATATTGCCGAGCGCTTGAAGCTGACCAAAGCCAAACGTTTCATCTCCAGCTTTGATCGCCCGAATATCCGCTATCTGGTGGCGGAAAAGCGTCAACCGCTCACCCAGGTATTGCAGTTTCTCGAAGACTGGAAGGGCGCCTCAGGCATTATTTATTGCCTTTCCCGCAAGCGGGTGGAAGATATGGCGGTGAATCTGCAACGCCATGGCATTCGCGCCTCGGCCTATCATGCGGGCATGCCAGGGCGCGTACGCGAAAAAGTGCAGGACGATTTTCTCCGTGACCGCATCAATGTGATCGTCGCAACCATCGCCTTTGGCATGGGGGTGGATAAACCCAATGTCCGCTTTGTGATCCATCACGATCTGCCCAAAAGCATTGAATCCTATTACCAGGAAACAGGCCGTGCTGGCCGTGATGGGTTGGAATCAGAGGCTTTGCTGCTGTATGGCTCAGACGATGTCAACCTGGTGCGGCGGTTGATTGAAAATGTGGAAAACATTGACCAGCGTCGTGTCGAAATTCATAAACTGAACAGCATGATTGCCCTTTCCGAGGCGCTGACTTGCCGCCGTCGCGTGCTGCTGGGTTACTTTGGTGAAGAGCGTGAAGAACCTTGCGGCAACTGCGATGTTTGCCTTGACCCGCCGGAAACCTATGACGCTTCGGATATTGCCATTGCGGCCCTGCAATGCGTACGCGAAGCCAAAGGTGATTTTGCGATTGGCTATATCGTCGATGTGCTGCGCGGTTCAAAAAACGCCCGCATCCTGGCCAATAAGCACGATCGCCTGAAAACACATGGCTATAATCCCAACATCAATGTTGATGAATGGATGTCCATCCTTCGCCAACTGGTGCATCAGGGTTATTTCTCACAGGATGTATCCAGACGTGGGGCATTGGTGATCACCAAAAAAGGGCGCGCCCTGCTGCGTGAAAAAACACCGGTTATTCTTGCCAAATATCAGCCGGGTATTAAACGCAAACTGCGCCGCTTCAGTCAGGGTCGAAATGAGGCGCTGTTCAAGAAGCTTGTTGAAGTCCGTGAGAAACTGGCAGAAGAAGAGGATGTCGCTCCTCATACGCTGTTCAGCGATGTAACATTGACAGAAATGAGTCAGCTCACTGATCCAACGGATGAAGCGATGTTAAGCCTAAGCGGCATGGGAAGGCATAAATTTGAAGCTTATGCCGATGCCTTTCGGCCTATCCTGGAACAACATGCCCGCGATGAAGCAGCCAAAGAAAGCGCCCCGGGTACTTCGCTTAAACTGATGGCCAAAGGTCCGCCACCTACCGATGCCCAGGCACATACCTGGCAACTTTACCGTAAAGGCAAGACACAGGATGAAATCGCGGCGGAACTGGGGATCAGCCAGAAAACGGTGTTGAATCACTATACCGCACTGGTGCGCGCGGCTTATCATATTCGCGTCCCGGAACTGATTGAGGATTTCGATACTGTCATGGAAGAACTGGATAACGCTGATCCTTATGCCTCACTTTCCGAACTGAAACAATCGCTCAGCGTTGAACTGAGCAATGAAATGTTCCGTCTGGTGCTTGCCTGGCGCGAGGCAATCGGCGTTAACTAGTGCAACATCAGCGTTTGGATATTGCAGGCCCTGTCGGCAGGCTGGAAGCGATTTTCCAGCCTGGCAGGGCTACTTCGCCTGCTGTTGTTCTGTGTCACCCTCATCCTCTTTACGGCGGCACGATGCGCAACAAGGTGGTGTACTGGATGGCCAGGGCCATGGGCGATGCCGGTCTTGGCGTGCTGCGTTTTAATTTTCGTGGCGTAGAGGGCAGTGAAGGCTGCTGGGATAACGGTCGCGGAGAAGTTGATGATGCCCGCGCCGCGCTGAACTGGCTGGAACAACAGGTAGATCATGACGGTTTATGGATAGCTGGTTTTTCTTTTGGCTGTTATGCCGGGCTGCGCGCTGCCTGTGATGACGAACGCATCTCGCGCATGATTGCCGTGGCACCTGCTGTCCACATGCATGATTTCAGTTTCATGCAGCAACGCAGCCATCACGCGCCATGCCATATTATCGCCGCCGAACAGGATGAAATTGTGCCGTTTGATCAGCTCTCGTCATGGGCAGCCACATGCCCTGACAGCGAGTGGCATTGCATCCAGGGCGCATCCCATTTCTTCCCCAGACATCAACAGCAACTTCAGGATGTAATCACCCGCATCAGCCAGTAAGGATTGCCTTCCCGGAAAGCGACTTGCCTGTTCGCGATGTGGTGTCCACGTTTGCTCGCAGCTCCCGTTTCATGCTTGATTTACATATCCATATATTCGGATATGATTGACCGCCGATTCACGGAGGTGGAAATATGGACAACTCAAAACAGGTGCTGGGGCCATTCGCGCGCTATCTGACACTTTGGGTGTTTCTCGCCATTGTTGTCGGCATCGGACTGGGTAACCTGGCGCCAGGACTGTTTCATGTACTGGGTAACATGGAAGTCGCGCACATCAATCTACCAGTAGCAGCGCTGGTCTGGGCGATGATTCTGCCCATGCTGCTGAAGATTGATTATTCGGCATTGCATGAAGTCTGGCATCATCGTCGGGGCATTGCGGTGACGCTGGCGGTGAATTGGCTAGTCAAGCCGTTCTCCATGGCATTGCTGGGCTTCATTTTTTTACGTCTGTTGTTTGCCAGGTGGTTGGATCCGGCGCAGGTTGACGATTATATCGCAGGACTGATTCTGCTGGCAGCAGCGCCCTGTACGGCAATGGTCTTCGTCTGGTCGCGGCTGACGGACGGTCATCCGCAATTCACGCTTTCTCAGGTCGCCTTGAACGATGTGATCATGATTTTCGCCTTTGCGCCGATTGTTGGCCTGCTGCTTGGCGTCGCTTCGGTGACCGTCCCCTGGGATACGCTGTTCCTTTCCGTACTTATGTATATCGTGATCCCGGTTGCCGTGGCCTGGCTTGGCCGCAGCGTATTGCTGGCACGGGGGAAACTTGATGACGTGTTGCACATGATGGATCCGGTATCCATGGTGGCACTGCTGGTCACGGTGGTGTTGCTGTTTGGCTTCCAGGGTGAACAGATCATCCACCAGCCACTGGTGATCCTGCTGCTGGCGATACCGATTACCGTGCAGGTGTATTTCAACGCCATGCTGGCCTACTGGCTAAACCGCAAGCTTGGCGTAGCACACGAAGTAGCCGGGCCTTCGGCGCTGATCGGTGCTTCCAATTTTTTCGAGCTGGCTGTGGCTGCGGCCATTGCATTATTCGGCTTTGAGTCCGGCGCGGCGCTGGCCACGGTTGTCGGCGTACTGGTCGAAGTACCGGTGATGCTGTCAGTCGTCGCCATCGTCAACCGCTCAAGGCACTGGTATGAATCAGGCATCGGAGCAAATTCGGCTTCTGTAGGTGGAAACCATGGGTAAAATGCGAGTCATGTTTCTTTGTACCGGTAATTCCTGCCGCTCGCAAATGGCGGAAGGCTGGTTACGATACCTGGGCGGCGATCGTTTCGATGTTTTTTCCGCCGGTATTGAGGCGCACGGCAAAAACCCGCGTGCCATCGCCGTCATGCGTGAGGCAGGCGTGGATATTTCCGCTCAGACATCGGAAATTCTTGATCCGGCGCTGCTGCATACCATGGATTTGCTGATTACCGTTTGCGGCCACGCTGATGAGCATTGCCCTGTAGTTCCGGCATCATGCGAAAAACAGCACTGGCCATTCGATGATCCTGCGAAAGCCACCGGCACAGAAGATGCCGTCACCAATGCCTTCCGCCGCGTGCGCGATCAAATCAGAACGCGTATTGAAATATTCGTGAACAACGACAAAACATGAATTCAAACTATTTGTTGATGATTGCCAGGAATTTGTCGAACTTTGGCAATCGTCACGAGAAATAGCGAGATTGAGTCAAATATACGACCTGTTGGCGGTAAGTAGCAGCGCTATTTAACAAAAACAGGATGAATATTTGGCCAATATCCGCTTTTTCGTCGTAGATTGATCAAAGTCCGATAAATTCCTCGTGCAGACACATCGCGGTTCGACACTGCTTGCGTGGCAACTTCGCATCGGCTTCCAGTCATGCAATCGTTTCTACGTTACCACTCCTGTGTTTTACCTCCGGCGATTCTTCTCGCCGGGGGTCATACAGGGGGTCAAAATTGGACGCTGATCAACACCTAAAGTTCAACAGATTTCTGGTTGCAGTGCTTGACAAGTAATGCCATCGGTATGAAGAATTGTTTCGCTGGTTTGCTTGGCAGGTGTGTCGTTTCGCTGACTGATCTGCTGTCCGCGAGGTAGATGATGTTATCTTTTTTTCTTCAACCGCCGATATTGCCTTTCAGTGTTGCGCTGGCGCTGCTGTTTTCCTTTGTTTTGCTGGAAATGTTATCGTTACTCATTGGCTCCAGCTTCTTTTCAGCTATTGATGATTTATTGCCGGATTTTGACGTTGATCCGGGCATGTCTTCCGATGCATGGGCTGGCGGCGATGGCGCGCTGACCTGGCTGATGCTGGGTAAAGCGCCATTTCTCGTTATATTATCCGTGTTTCTGGCCTTGTTTGCAGTGTCGGGCTTGTTGTTACAGCAACTGGTCAAGGCTTTGATGGGCAGCATGCTGCCCGGTTGGCTGGCAGCATTGCCGGTGTTCGTCGTGGCCGTGATGGCTATGCGACCGGTGGTGGCTGCGGTTGCTCGCTGGATGCCGAAGGAGGAAAGCTCAGCTGTCTCGCAGCAGAGCCTGGCCGGGAAGCTGGGAGTCATTGTGCAGGGGACGGCGCGCAAAAACCATCCGGCACAGGCGAGGGTTCACGATGCGTATGGCCAGCGGCATTATGTGCTGGTGGAACCAGCAAGTGAAGAGGAAAGTTTTGCTCAGGGTGAGCAGATTGTCGTCGTTGAGCATTTGCATGGCGATGTGTTCATTGCCATGCCATTTCATGAGGTGTAACGGGAGATAGCAATGGAAAACGAAATAGTGGGAAACGGATTGATCCTCGTGGGCGTAATCATTGGGGTCGTTATCGGACTGGTATTCATGATCGGCATGGTATTTGCCAGACTTTATCAACGAGCCTCGAAAGAAGTCGCCTTTGTGCGCACGGGCATGGGCGGTCAGCGGGTGATTCTCAACGGTGGCGCGTTGGTGTTGCCGATTGTGCATGAAATCATTCCGGTGAACATGAACACACTACGGCTGGAAGTGCGTCGCGCTAACGAACAGGCACTGATCACCCGCGATCGCATGCGCGTGGATGTGGCGGTTGAGTTTTATGTGCGCGTCAAGCCAACGGAAGAAAGCATTGCCGATGCAGCGCAGACGCTGGGGCAAAAAACCATGGATCCGGAAGTACTCAAGAATTTGGTCGAAGGTAAATTCGTCGATGTGCTGCGCTCGGTGGCAGCGGAAATGACCATGGAAGAACTGCACGAAAAACGCACCAATTTTGTGCAAAGTGTGCATCATGCAGTGTCGGAGGATTTGCTCAAAAACGGCCTGGAACTGGAGACGGTATCGCTCACTGGGCTGGATCAGACCAATCTGGAATACCTGAATGAAAAAAATGCCTTTGATGCCCAGGGCATGACTTCGCTAACCCGGCTGATTGAAGCCAAGCGCAAGGAGCGTAATGATATTCAGCAGGATACCGAGGTGAATATCAAGCGCAAGAACCTCGAAGCAGCACAGCTGCGGCTGACCCTGGAACGTGACGAAGAATATGCCGAAATGGAACAACAGCGTGAAATTGCCACGCGCAAGGCCAGTCAAATGGCAGAAATCGCTCGTGAGCAGGCGCAACAGGAGCAGGAGGCGGAACAGGCCAAGATTATTGCCCGGCAACAGGTGGAACAAGCCCGCATTGCTTCCGCTCTTGAAATTGAAAAAGCCCGTATCCAGAAAGAACAACTGGTACGGGAAAGCGATATCAGCAAGGAAAAAGCGGTGGCGATTGCCGGTCAGGAACGTGATATTGCCGTAGCAGAGAAATCCCGTGCCAAATCCGTGGCTCAGGCAGAGGCAGATCTGGCACGCGCCAAGGCGGCACAGGCTGAAGAGCAGGTGATTACAGCGCGGGAAGTCGAACAGGCCGAGCGTGTGAAAAAAGTGCAATTGGTGGAAGCTGCCCAGCAGGCCGAACGCGACGCCATCAGCGTGACCACTGCGGCTCATGCCGAAGAAGAGGCAGCGCGAGATAAGGCCGAGGCGATCACCACGCTTGCTCAGGCAGAAGCCGAGCGGGTGCGCATTGCCTCCCGTGCTGATGCCGATGCCGAGTTGATGCAAGCCGAAGCGCAGCAACGTCGCTATGAGGTGGAAGCAGCAGGTAAACGAAGCTTGAATGAGGCTGCCAATTTGCTGTCGGCGGAACAAATTGCCATGCAGGTGCGGCTGGCGCTTATTGAACATCTGCCTGCTATTATCGCTGAAAGCGTTAAGCCGATGGAGCAGATTGAAAGCATCCGTATTGTGCAGGCTGATGGCCTGACCGGTGGTGGTCGCAGTAGTGAGGGTGAACCGGCGAGCGGGAATCTTGCGGATCAGGTGGTCAGTTCAGCCATGCGCTACCGGGCGCAGGCCCCGTTACTGGATGGACTGCTCAATGAGT
>WFOJ01000146.1 GCA_015488125.1 Mariprofundaceae bacterium | reverse complement strand
CGCTGACCTGCACGCACGCTGTCGCCCGGTCGCACATAGCTGATAATGCGACGTGCCAGCAAACCGGAAATCTGCGTGAAACGCACATCCTCGCCCTGTTCGTTGCGCAACGTAAAGCGGTTACGCTCATTTTCCTCACTGGCCTCATCATAGCTGGCATTCACAAAGCGCCCCCGCGTGTAGCGCATATCGCTGATCGTCCCGCTCATCGGTGCCCTGTTGACATGCACATTGAACACATTCATAAAAATATCGACGCGCAGATGATCACCTCTCGCCTCGGCACGAATCACCCGACCATCGGCAGGGCAAATAAAGGCATGGCAATCATCGGGGGTGTTGCGTTCAGGATCGCGAAAAAAATTGACCACGAAGATCAGCAGCAACAGCAGGATGAGACTAAGCGCCGTCCAGCAAAGCAACCAGCTGCCAAGCGTGAGAGCCGCCACGCCAATGACGAAAGGCCAGCCCTGTGGTGATAAAGGAAGGCGGCCACGCGGCTCGCCCATCAGTGGTGTTGTTTCATTCATGGGCGAACCTTACACGCCACATGCGCGCCGCCAAGGGCTATACCTGTACGTTTGCAATCAACACTATGGTAAACTCCAAAAAATAAGCAGGCAGTCAAGGTGAATTTTGGGTATGTTTATGTGGCATGATGGAAGTTCTTCGTAGTAGGTCTTGCCAAGATTCGACACAACCTCAGAGAAAAAGCTGAATACCGGCCAAGAATCAGGGCAGGCAACCTGTTACCTCGTACAGTTGCACACGATCTGAGCTACTGTACGAGGTGCTGCATCGTTTCGAAAAGCAGCAGGTTTCAGGCCAGGCCACCGAAACATCCATCTGTCTACCGCTTTCAACACGGGTTCCACCTTACACGAATCATGGCAGAATGTACGAATACCAGCCACAATGGATTTCAAATCAATAAACCAGCAGGACATTCAATGTGCCGTTTCAGCGCAGCCAACAAAGTAGCTCCCACGGCGCCATCAATCACACGGTGATCGCAAGAAAGCGTCAGCGTCATCATTTGGCGCACGCACGGCTCATTGTTTTCGACGATGACGCGCTGCTCGGTTGCCCCAACGGCCAGAATTGCACCTTCCGGCGGATTGACGATGGCCGCAAAACGCGGAATGCCAAACATGCCAAGATTGGAAATGGAAAAGGTGCCGCCGCTGTATTCTTCCGGCTTGAGCTTGCCTTCACGGGCGCGACCTGCCAACTCGCGCACTTCCGTGGAAATATCGACAATGCCTTTTTGTTCTGCAAAACGGATCACCGGCGTGATCAGGCCACCATCAATGGCGACGGCCACTGAAATATGGCTGTGTTTATGACGCAGGGTGTGGCTTTCTGTCCAGCTAGCATTGGCTTCCGGCACATCCTGCAGGGATTTGGCCGCTGCCTTGATCACAAAATCGTTAACAGATAGCTTGAAATCGCCATCAGCCGCTGTATTCAACTGCGCTCGCAAATCAAGCAGACGATCCATCTGCACGTCAATATCCAGATAAAAATGCGGCACCTGTTGCTTGGACTCCGTCAGGCGACGGGCAATGGCCTTGCGCATCATACTGTTTTCAAGACGCTCGAACTCATCTTCATGATACGGCAGATCACCGGCAGGCAAGGGGCGCACCGGTGGCGGCGTTGTTACTGCGGTCTGTTGCGTGAGCGAAATACCGCGCCGCATGGCTTTTTCCACATCGGCTTTCACAATGCGTCCGCCAGGGCCGGAGCCTTGCAGGGCAGCCAGCGCAATACCCCGGCTGTTGGCCAGGCGCCGTGCCAGCGGCGTGGCCTTAATGCGTTTGTTATCGCGGCGAATGGTAGCCGCAGAGGGTGTTTCATCGCCAACCACAGGCGAAGGCTGCGCGGCGGAGACTTCACTGGCTGCGGCCTGTGCAGACGACGTGCTGCCTTCCTCAACCGCTACCGCCCCGCCCGGCTGATAATCATCCGCCACCGTTTCACCTTCTTCAGCAATCACTGCAATGGCTTTACCCACCTCAACAACAGCCCCTTCAGGGGCAAGG
>WFOJ01000145.1 GCA_015488125.1 Mariprofundaceae bacterium | reverse complement strand
ACACAACAACCCGCCCTGACAGGCAGGAATATCTTATCGCGCAGATAACGGTATCCACTATTGCCGCATCAAGACATAACCCAGCTCAAACCGACCGTTGGAGTGGGGTGAAAACAGCGGCTCAGACCGTGGCCATTGCCAGCGACTATCATCAAACAGACGGCGCATATTCAACAGATCGCAGTGAAAAGGTGGCCCGCCTTCTGCGCCTGTCTGCATAAACAGCGCAGCAAGCACTCCACCCGGCTTTAGCCAACGCCGTAGCTGCTGTTCATACGCAGTCCGTTGTTCGGGAAGAATAGCGCACAAACAAGTCTGTTCGTAAATCGCATCAAACGCCATCGCCGGATGATACCCGAACAGATCGCCGCAGATCACCTCGCCGTCCGCCTCCGCCACCGCCAGTTCCCGCTCCAGATGTGCGCAGGCTGATGGCGCAATATCGATCGCCGTCACCGCAAACCCCCGCCGGGCCAGTTCCACCACCTCATGACCCCGACCGCAACCGGGAATCAGAATACGGCCAGGTTTCAGCACGCCCTGCTCCAGCCACTGGTGCAACGCCGGGCTGGACTGCCCCCTGTCCCAGCCTGTTTCGCCTTGCTGATACCGCTGTTCCCAATGATTCATCATATTTCCCCCGCGTTTTTCGTTTTTTACACTATTCCCTTTCTTCTCAAAACAAGTGCTGTATTCGCCGCAAACAGGTCGTATATCTGGTTCAATCCCGCTATTTCTCGTGACGATTGCCAAAGTCCGACAGACTCCTGGCCTTCTTTTTATCCAGCATTGCACATACATATCTGGCGATCATCCACTCTTCATTGGTGGCAATGACCAACACTGACACCGGCGATCCATCCGCGCCAATGACTCCGTCTGATCCACGACCATGCTGTCGATTTCTTTCGGTATCCAGTTTAATGCCGATAGATGACAAATACCGACATGTCTGCATTCTGACGATATCAGCATGCTCGCCAATACCGCCAGTAAAAACCAGTGCATGCACCTCATCCAGAGCGACTGCCAGTGCCGCCAAAGCCCTGGCCAGCCGATAACAGAACATCTCTATAGCCAGCGCCGCTCGCTCATTACCAGCTTTAGCGGCAGCCAGCAGCGTACGCATATCATAACTCAGGCCGGAAATACCCAGCAAGCCTGATTCGTGATTCAGCGTGTGAGTAATTTCCTCCACATTCGCGCCTGTTTGCTTGTTGATAAAAGCGTGTAAACCCGGATCGACATCACCACTACGGGTGCCCATCATCAGGCCTTCCAGCGGGGTAAAGCCCATTGTCGTATCTACGCTGATACCATTCCTGACTGCCGCCGCACTGCAACCATTACCAAGATGTGCCGTGAGCAGATGGCAATCCCGCATATCTCTGCCCAGCCGCCGGGCAGCAGTCTGCGCAACATAATGGTGGCTGATACCATGAAAGCCATAGCGGCGAACACCATAGTCCTGATACCAACGATAAGGCACTGCGTACAGGCTGGCCCGGAGTGGCATGTCATGGTGGAACGCTGTATCAAATACGGCAACATGAGGAATTGTTGAAAACTGCTCTCTCGCATACCTGACCCCGAGCAAGTTGATCGGGTTGTGTAATGGCGCAAGGTGGCTTAACAATTCAATCTGATGAATCACTTCATCATTTAACACTACCGGGCTGACAAACCGTTCTCCACCATGCACAATGCGATGGCCAACTGCTGTGATTTTCTGTGAATCAAAGCGTTGCGACACAATCTCCAGCATTTGTTGCAGCACAGCACCATAGCCGCTGTCTGCCAACATCACCTCTTGCCGCTTACCCTTATCACTGTACCAGTACAAAACTGCATCTGCCTGCTCCGGCCGTTCGGCCAACCCTGTAGCAATGCGCTGACCGGAATCCAGCGCAATCAGAGCCATTTTGACTGATGAACTGCCGCAATTAACAACAAGAACGACAGCCGGTTCAGTCAATGCGGACTTCATTTTGTACATGGCAGAGCGAATCCTGTGACGCATCATTCCAGCGCCAGTTACGAATTTCCGGCATATCCTCGCCGTGCTCCGCGATGTATTGCTTATGCGCAATCAGGCGATCATTCATGGCCTGTTTGATATAAGCCTTATGATCCGACAATTGCGTTACGCGATCCACCACATCACAAACCAGATGAAAGCGATCCAGATCGTTTAGGACCACCATATCAAATGGTGTGGTGGTGGTGCCCTCCTCTTTATAACCCCTGACATGCAAATGGCTGTGGTTATGACGGCGGTAGGTCAGGCGGTGAATCAACCATGGGTAACCGTGGTATGCGAATATCACTGGTACGCCAACCGGAAAGAGTGTATCAAAATCTGTATCGGAAAGACCGTGCGGATGTTCTGCCTGAGGTTGCAACTTCATCAGATCGACAACATTCACCACCCGAATCTTCAAATCTGGAAGATAACCGCGTAACAGGGAAACTGCAGCCAGCGTTTCCAGTGTCGGCACATCACCGGCGCATGCCATCACCACGTCCGGTGTTTTGCCACAGTCATTACTGGCCCACTCCCAGATGCCGATACCACGCGTGCAATGCCTGATCGCCTGATCCATGGTCAGAAACTGTGGCGCAGGCTGCTTGCCGGCTACAATCACATTGATGTAATTGCGCGTACCAAGACAATGGTGCGCTACCGATAACAGCGTATTGGCATCAGGTGGAAAATAAACACGCACAATGCTGCCTTTCTTGTTCACCACATGATCAATAAAGCCCGGATCCTGATGTGAGAAACCATTATGATCCTGACGCCACACATGTGATGTGAGCAGGTAATTCAACGAGGCAACCGGTCTGCGCCAGGGAATACTTTCGGTCGTGGTTTTCAACCATTTGGCATACTGATTGAACATCGAATCAACCAGATGAATGAATGCTTCATAACATGAAAAGAAACCGTGCCTGCCGGTCAGTAAATAACCTTCCAGCCAGCCCTGACAGGTATGTTCAGAAAGAATTTCCATCACCCGACCATCCGGTGACAGATGATCATCTCCAGCGACAGTTCCCCCCATCCATGCACGATTGGTCACCTCAAACAGATTACCCAGTCGATTGGATGCCGTTTCATCCGGGCCAACGACACGAAAATTCTTTGTGTTGCTGTTTAGCACCATAATATCACGCAAAAAACGACCGAGCACCCGTGTCGCTTCGCCATCAGTTGCTCCCGGTTCAGGCACATCAAGCGCATAATCATTAAAATCCGGCATGCGCAAATCTTTGAGCAGCAAGCCGCCATTGGTATGAGGGTTATCACTCATTCGCCGACAACCCCGGGGAGCCTGAGCAGAAATATCCGCACAAGGTGCACCATCAGAAGTAAACAGTTCCTCCGGTTTGTAGCTCTTCAACCATGATTCCAGCAGTCGCACATGATCCGGGCGATCCTTCATGCCCGAAAACGGCACCTGGTGGGAACGCCATGATCCCTCGGACTGCATCCCGTCCACCTCCTTCGGTCCCGTCCAGCCTTTGGGTGAACGCAGAATAATCATCGGCCAGAGCGGTCGTTCTTTTACCCCGTTCTGTCGCGCTTCCTCCTGAATGGCACGGATTTCATCCAGACATTGCGCCAGCGTCGCAGACATGACCTGATGCATGCATTCGGGTTCGGAACCTTCAACAACATATGGTTTGTAGCCATAACCGATAAAAAGCGATTCCAGTTCATCATCCGGAATACGCGCCAACACCGTCGGGTTAGCAATCTTATAGCCGTTCAAATGCAAGATTGGCAACACAGCGCCATCGGTTGCAGGATTCAGGAATTTATTGGAATGCCATGCCGCTGCCAGCGGCCCGGTTTCCGCCTCTCCATCACCAACCACGCAAGCCGCAATCAGATCAGGATTGTCGAACACCGCACCGAAGGCATGCGCCAGCGAGTAGCCCAGTTCACCACCTTCATGGATGGAACCGGGAGTCTCAGGTGCAACATGGCTTGGAATACCGCCGGGAAAAGAAAACTGTTTGAACAGGCGTTGCATACCTTTTCGATCCTGCGATATATTCGGATAATATTCAGAATATGTGCCATCCAGCCATGCGTTGGCGACCATGGCAGGGCCGCCATGACCGGGACCTGCGATATAAATTATATTCAAATTGCGCTGGCGAATAAAATAATTCAGGTGGACATAGATGAAATTGAGACCTGGCGTGGTTCCCCAGTGCCCGAGCAGCCGGGGTTTGATATGCGCCAGTGTCAGCGGTTCTTCCAGTAATGGATTATCAAGCAGATAAATCTGACCGACAGACAGATAATTCGCCGCCCGCCACCAGCGATCAATGGCATTCAGCGTATCCTGCGCCAACGGCGCAACTGAAGTTGAATGTGTGGATGTTTTGATCATGATAAAACCCTCCTGAGCCGACCTGAGTTCAGGTGACATAATCCAGCCGCCTGAAACAAGCAGCCAGAGACCGTGACATTATAACATTGAAAGTTGTCAATGTATTTCTTCTGTATTATGAACCTCAATCCGCTGAGGTCTGGATAAGCCTGAAAGCTCAGGCCCGTCTGACTGTACCACGCAAATCCGTTCCCGGGGCGATGGTGTTGTACACGGTGCCGTATTTGCGAATGTTCTCGTGCAGTAATTCCAGCCGCCGATCAGATTCATCGGTATCGACAATCACTTCGTATTCAATGCCCGCCATTTTCGGCGGCGCATCCTGGCGAACGCCATGCACATGCACCTCCACGCCGTTCAGGGAAAAATCGAGTATCGGCGCAATGCGTTCGATTCCCTTGATGATACAGGCCGATAGTGCGGCCAACAGAAGTTCTGCCGGATTGAAAGCATCGTCGCGCCCCTGCATGCCGGTATCCAGAATGATTGTCGCGGATTTGCAGCGAGCCTCGCTGCCACGTCCATCCTGTCGTGTTGTTCGAATATCAAATTCCATCCTGCACCTCCTGAATCATTCTCGTCAGCACCAGTCTCCCGCCTGCTTCATTCGCCAGGATCGCATGTCCGGCAGTATTTCCCGCGAATTTCTTCGATATCAACCGTAGGCGCGGGAAGCTTCAGATTCATGCGCTCCAGATGCTCGACCACGATGCGCGACACCACCAGGTTCCGATACCACTTATGGTTGATCGGTACGATAAACCAGGGTACCTTCCGGTTACTGCAATGCCTGAACACATCCCCAAAGGCATGCTGGTAGTCGCTCCAGTATGGCGCTCCTGAAAATCGGCCCCGCTTATCTTCCACCAACGCCCGGAATCATCCAGCCGCTTTCTGAAACGCCTGAGTTGCTCCTCCCGACTGATATGAAGAAAGAATTTCAGGATATACGCTCCGCCTTCACTCAAATGACGATCAAACTGTTCAATGGCCTGAAGACAAATCAACAGGCTGTGGGAGTTTTCAGTATAAAGCCGGGACTGCAAGGCCCTGAAGCGTTCCACATAATGTCGGATTATCGGTTCCGCTGCGCCCTTGTCGAGAGCGTCATCACGTCCGTTCGGGTCAATTCGATCCGGTTTCACATTGTGATCCGGGCGAACCCTGAATTTTCTGCTGAATCGCATCAGCTTCTCCGTGACGGTTTCAGGAAGGATTCCTTGCTGTTTTTGCGCGCCACACGCAGCTTGGCGATGGCCACCTCCAGATCCAGCATTGCCTTGACCGCCACTTCCTTATCCGGCGAAGAAATCAGTTTTCTTGCATTATCAGCCGCTTCTCTCGCCTGTGCTGCATCAATATCTTCTGCTCGCTCAACAGCATCCGCCAGGATAATCACTGCATTTGGCTGAACTTCGAGAAAGCCGCCAAAAACCACCACATCAGTTGATTCGCATGGTTCGCCGCTACCATCTGCCGGGCAATCTATGCGTACTTCTCCTGGCCGCAACATGGCCAGTAAGGGGGCATGTCCGGGCAGAACAGCCAGTTCACCCTGCATGCTTGGTGCAATCAGCATGGCTGCATTTCCCCTGAAAATCTCCTGTTCAGCCGTTGCCACCAGTACGCTCATACATTTCATGACTGTTTCTTCTCACTTTGTTTTTTAAATTCATCAATATTTACACCGCAGAAATTACAATAGACGGAAGTCGCATCCAGTGGACGTTGACAATGCGGGCAGGGAGCTTTCTGCGACAACACATGCGCAACCTTGATAGAAATAATACCGGTCAGCATGGCAAACATGCCAAGGCCGAAAAGCATCAGAAGAGAGGCGACAAGCTGGCCATACGGGGTATGGGGGACAATATCCCCGTAGCCAACAGTAGTCATGGTCACCAGTGCCCACCATGCGCCCTCAAAGGCATTATGAACGCTGACCGGCTCCAGATAATAAATGAGATTACCGCCAAGCAGAACAACAATGGCAATAGCAATCAGGCTCACCAGCATACTTTCCAGGGCATCCTGTAAAGAAGCGATAAACAGTTCCAGGGCTCTCAGATACCGTATCAGCTTCAACAAGCGAAACACGCGCAACAATCTTATGGTGCTGTTGAAATCCCCGGCAACATAAGCAGGAAGCACGGCAAGCAAATCAATCAGTCCATAGAAACTGAATATGTAACGAAGTGGATTCTTCGCCGCATAGATGCGAAGGAAATACTCAATACTGAAGAGACCAGTCACCAGCAGACTGAGGCCATAGATGACGGATTCCCAGGTGTCTGTGACATGGTGCAACGTTTCCAGCATGGATACGAATGCGCCGCACAAAATCATGGCCATAATCGTCAGGTTGAGACGCTTGCCGACGGGGTTGGTCAAATCAAACAGCCAGGTGTTCAGGCGTTGACGGGGGCCTGAGCGTTCCGGTTGCTGACAACACTGTGCCAGATGTTGCTTCATGCCGCCAGCCCGGGAAACAGTCCCTTAATGCCATCACTCATAAACTGAACACCAATCGCCGTGAGAATAAGCCCCATAATACGGGTTGCAATATTCAAACCGATGGTGCCGAGCTTATCGTGCATTTTTTCTGCAATCACCAACACCAGCCAGACAACGGCTGCAACAGCAATGATGGCGCATGCGAGCATCAGTTCGCCTGTCCATGAATGTATTTTGTTGGCATCCAGAATCACCAGGCTGATTGAACCGGGGCCAGCCATTAACGGCATCGCCAGTGGAACAACTGAAATATCTTCTTTTTCTTCGATTTCCTTTGCTTCACCGGATCCATGCTGCACATGGCTTTGCCTGCCGTGCAACATGGAGATCCCCATCAGGATAATCAACAACCCGCCACCGGCACGGAAAGCATCAATGGTAATACCAAAAAAGTTCAGCAGCCATTCTCCCGTCCACGCTGCGGCCAGTAAAATACATGCAACAGCAGTGGTTGCCCGATTGATGGTGCGCATATCTGCCTCAGGGTTTTCTTGATCCGACATGGATAAAAAAACAGGCAATGCACCAAGCGGGTTGACAATCGCCAGCAGGCCGATCAGCAACAGCATGAAAGACATATCCTGCATTATTTCACGCTGGTGAGCAGATCCACCCGCATCGGCATGAGAAAGTGCGCGCCATCTTCACGCATTGCCTTGTGAAAATCGCACCGCACCGACGCATAGACCGCCGCAGATAGCTGATGCTGTGAATGGGTAACGCCGATCACCTTTGCTTCAAAGGCTGCAAAATCGGCAAAATGCATCGGGCTGAGAAAAAAGCGTTCCGTCACCAGCGTGAAACGACCATCCTCCACCGCACGCTTCACGGCGGCAAAGGCTGCCTTGCGTACCTGCTCTTCATCATGAAACTGACGCAGAATGTCGTTGAAATCCCCGGCAAAGACCGGCTCGGAGATATAGGCGTAACCACCCGGTCTGAGCACCCGCCGAATCTCATCCATCGCCCTGTCCAGTTGTACCAACGGCACATGATGCAGTGATTTGAACATCAGCACGATATCAAAGCTGTCATCCTCCGCCGGTATGGCTTCTGCACCACCAACCACAAAGCGAACATTCGGCAAGTCCGTGATCTGAAGGTTTCTGGCGTGCTGAATCGCATCCACCTCCATCGCCGTTACCCTGCAATCATCGTCACTGGCAGCAATCTGGTGCGTCAGTTGCGGCCGCGCCGCAACCCAGCTCCAGAATCTCCGCCCCATTCAGGCGTAGCAGATCACTCCATATCTCGCTCTCGGCACATCCCCTGTTGATATGTTCATTCATCAGATGCATGTTCACGATGGTTTTTTTCTCCTTTTCTGTGGCGCATCTTCTCAATCGAATAAAACAACACCGGAACCGCCAACAGTGTCAGAAATGTACCGGCAATCAAGCCACCAATGGCAACAAAGGCCAGTGGTGATAGCCGTTCAATGCCAACTGCCCACTCCATCGCCAGCGGAATCATACCTACAGCAGAGGCTGTAGCGGTCATCAAAATGGGACGGGTACGTTTGGCGACCGAATCCAGTATTGCTTGTCGTAACGGTGTACCTTCTTGCAAGGCTTGTTTGGCAAAATCGACCAGAAGAATCCCATTGTTGACAACAATCCCCATCAATAAAATCAGGCCCATTTGACCAGGCATAGAAAGAAACTTACCACCCAAAATAATACCAAATGCCGCACCAATTACGGCCAGTGGCAGGCATGCCATAATGGTCACAGGGTCAAGGAAGGAGCGAAAGGTCACCACCAGCATCAGATACAGCAGCACCATCCCTAAGCCAATCGCCTTAAACAAACGCTGGGCTGATTCAGATAGCTGCTTGTATTCGCCTTCATCATGGATGCTGTAACCATGCGGCAGATCAATATCAGCCAGTGCCGCCATCGCTTCATCGTGCAAGGCGGTAACCGCAACGTTCTGACGCCAGCCTAGCACATCAATGGTTGGCTCTAAATACTGATGCGTTTGCGCCGTTGGTGCGCTCATTATCGTAGGTTTAGCCAGTGAGGTTAGTGGCACAAACTGCCCGTTCCTGGTACGAATATTGATTGCACGGATGCTTGCTAAATCGGCACGTTGATCTTTTTTAAGGCGAACCCATACAGGAATAGCATTTTCCCCTGCCATGCGTAAAGTACCCGCTGGCGCACCGCCAACCGCTACCGCCACTTGTGCCGCAATATCGCCAGCTACCAAGCCATACAAACGCGCTTTGGCGGGGTCAACATTCAGTGCAATGCGTTTTGAATGCGCTTGCCATGTCCGCTCAATGCCTGTTAAGCCATGCACCGATTGCAGGCGTTGCATCACTTGATCGGCCAGGTCACTTAGAACCATCGGATCTGGCCCTTTGATCAATATATCAATATTTGCGCGAATGGATGATAGCGGTGTTGCACCAAAGGCCGAGACATTTGCAGAGATAAGGCCAGGAATATGATGCAAGCGTTGCTGAATGGCCTGGTTAATATCCGCCAGACTACGATCACGATGAAAACGATCAACAATATTTAAGGTCACCTCACCTTGCTGCAACAAACGCGCTGCACCAAATGATTTCACGCCTGCTTCAGCACCAACCACGCTGGACATCGAAATAAACCAACCAGGAGAGAGTTCACTTTTAATCGCTGTTTCCACTTGCGTTAATAACTTTTCCATCGCCTGATCATCGGTATCCGCAGCGGCCTCAAAACGAATTTGAGAAATACCTGTGTCCATCAACGGCATCAGCTCACGGCCTTGAAAGCGCAGTTGCGAAGCAGAAGCCACAAACAAGGCAAGGAACAATACAAAAACAAACCAACGGTGATCTATACCCCAATCAACCAGCCGCACATAGCCACGCTTGATGGGCTCCATGACATAGCGGGTAAATGGATTCAACAACCAGGCCAATGGGTCACGGGTATCAGGCTTGATGATTTTAGGGGCAAACAACGGGATCATGGTGACCGATACCACCAGTGAGGCAAACAACGCCACCGATAGCGTCACCGTTAATGGCCGTAACACCGTCTGCACATAGCCACCAATAAACATAATCGGCAGCAACACAAGAATGGTACTCACCGTACCTGATGTATCGGCCATAAGAATTTCATCAAGCCCGCGTACCGCAGCAGTCTTGCCTGCCTCGCCCATCTCGCGCATACGTCGCTCAATATTTTCCATCACCACCACCACATCATCGGCCAACAAGCCCACGGCAATAATAATGGCTGATAGGGTGACCATATCGAATTCAAAACCAATCCACCACAAAATGGCAAAGGTCAGCAAGTAAGACAGCGGCAGCGATATTGCCACCACCAGCGCAGCGCGAGAATTGCCAAGAAACAGTAAAATTACAATCAATGTCATAATCACTGCATCACGCAGCGAATCAAGCATATTATCCACCGTTAAATCGATAATTCGCCCTTGTGTATCGGCAATACGTATATCCAGATTAGGGAAGGCTGCTTGCACCCTGGAAAGATTCGCATCGACGGCATCAATCACAGGCTTGGTGAAACCTTTTTCAGAACGCAGCAGCGATACGGCAACAGCAGGACTACCATTACCGTGGTAAAGCGACGATGGGTCAGCCACCCCCCAATCCACAGAGCCAAGGTCGCCAACACGCACGTAAGCACCATTTTTTAATGGCACTAAAATAGCCGCTATATCCTCAGGTGTCGCTGATAATGCTTGTGCAGTCAGCAAGAATCGACTGCCATTTTGGTAGACCATGCCCGCAGGTTGTGAAATATTCGAGCCAGCCAATGCAGCAATCACCTGCCCCACAGCCAGCTGATGCGCCTGCAAACGATCACGGTCTAAATCCACCGCTACTTGCCGAATTGCACCGCCAAAGACCTCGGCATCGGCAATACCTGGCAGGTTTAGCAGCGTATCACGCAGTTGGTTTTCGGCTATGCGCCGCACCTGCCCCATTGATAAGCCCGAATCTTTGGCAGGTCTCACAGCTAGCACCATCGCGGCATGGGCAGCATCGGTGATTTTGAAAATCAACGGTTCATGGATCCCCTTGGGCAACTGCCCGCGTATCCGCGAGAGTTCGGTCGTCACGGCATTGGCTGCGGTATTGATATCGTTATCGTATTCAAACTCCACCTGCACAGCCGATACTTCATCGCGTGAGGTGGAAGTAACACGCCGCACACCGTCGATAGAAGATAAGCGCACTTCCAGCGGGTGGGTGACTTCGTTGGCTATATCGGTGGTCATTGCCCCTGGCCATTGCACCACAACCGATACCGATGGACGGTTGGTATCGGGGAACAAGTTGGTAGGGATGGAAAAAAAGCCAATCACCCCCAGTATCATAAAGGCAATCGTACCTGCCAAAATAGCATGGGGCCTGGAAAGTAAGTTTTCGGCGAAACTCATGGCTGTTCACCGTGTTGCGGCTGCCACACAATCGAATCACCATCATGCAGTTGCAGCAACACGCTGCCATGGGCAACGACCACATGCGTATCGGCAGCCAAGTCACCTTCCACTACACAATCTGATTTATTGCACACCGAAACATCAACGGGTAACAATTGAACATGCGGCTTTGGCTGCCTAGCCACGGCAAATAACATGCGTTTCACACCCTGTTTTGCTGGTCGCAAACTATTCACTGGCACAATAAGCCCTGTCGCCGTCGATGTAATTACCTGAACAGCAATGGGCGCACCCGCAGGCAAATTAAAAGGGCGTTTGGGCAAATCAATTTCCAGGCTACCCATGGCCAAGGCATCCAACGATGGGTTAATGCGGGTAATCGTCGCGGCCATACGCTGCTCACCGAGGGTGAGTATAACCTCGCCACCCGTTTGAATATGGGTAATCGTATCCAACGGCACAGGCACAACCACGCGACCACCTTGCTCTGCGGTTAATGTGTAAATGGGTTTGGCAGGGAAGGCTGCATCACCAGGTTCAGCCAACCGTTTAGCAATACGGCCGTTGATGGGCGATACAATATGACCATAAGATATTTTCACTTGCAATGCTTCAAGCTGTTTTTTTAACGCTGCAATATTGGCCTGATCTGAATGCAGGCGCGTTTGTCGTAACTCCACTGCCGATGCCGAAGAGCCGCCTTCTTCCAATAAATGCCGTTCACGTTGCAATTCGTTACGGTTATTTTTTGCAACTGCTACCGCACTGGCTAACCTGGCTTTTAACGAGTCTGCCTCGGCTTCCAATGCCCGTGTATCCAGATGCACCAAAAGATCGCCCTTATACACCATGCCACCAGCGCGTGGTCCCATCGCTAAAATCGTTCCACTGATCTGTGGAATAATCCGCACCTCACTTGAACTAACCACCTTGCCGAGCGCAGGAAACCCCTGGCTGATACGCCCCTCACGCACGGTGGCAGTATTCAATGCCCAAGGCGTAGTCACCATCACGGGCTTATCATCGATATGTTTTACACGCGAGTGAAGTAATGCGGCTGTTCCTCCTGCAAGCAGGGGAATAAGCAACAGATACCATCTTTTTTTTATTGTAAGCATAACTACTCTCCTGTTTGGGCATACGCCGAGGGGGTTTTTCCTTGTACCAAATAAAGCTGGTCATCGGCCAGCCACCAGTTGGCAAGGGCAGTGGTTTGGTCAGCTTTGGCTCGTGCAAGCGCAGCTTCGGCATCAATCAAGTCAACGGCTGAAATACGACCACTGGCAAAGCGATCGGATTGAATACGCTCTGTCTCACGGGCGGCATGCAAACCAGAGCTTGCCGCCTGATACTGCTGTGACGCGGCCTGCCAATCGGCCATTGCCGATTGCAAATCCGCACGAGCCTGATTCAGCGTGTTGTGGTACTGTTGTCGTGCTGCTTCTCTGTTGGCTTGCACACGATCGGCACTGGCAGTTCGCCTGCCACCATCCCAAAACTGCCAGTGCAGTTGCACACTGATGCTCCATGTGTTTGCACCATTGGCCGTATAACCTTGGTTGCGGAAGCTTTCGGCATGCAAAGCCAAACTGGGGAACCATTCATGCTTCGTACCTTTAAGGTTTTCATTTTCTGCATGAATAATGCTTTGCTCTGCTTGTAGGTCTGGTCTGTCTTGTAATGCGCTGTCGTCAGTAGCATCTGAAAATACATGCGCGGGTGGATTGCTTAAAGTCACCAGTGGATCAGAAAAATCGGTTTGGTTAAGCAACGCTGCCAAAGCAGCGCGCAAGCGCACTTCGCTACCATTCACACCTGCCAATAAACCTTTAACGGATTGTATCTCCGCTTCAATGCGCAACAACTCCACGGCTGCAACGCGCCCTACCTTCACCGATATAGCGGTAACTTTTTGATGCTTCCGGAGAGCTTTTAAATGCGCGATATGTGCTTTTTTGATTCCCTCAAGGCGTTGCAGGCCACGATATAAGACAACCGTTTGCGCAAACAATGATAATCGAGTCTGTGCGGCTCCCTGCAACGCTGCCCTGCTAAGGTGTTGTTGTTCATGAACTTTGGCTGCAATACGACCATCAATATCTACGGGTAAGGTATAAGAAGCACCAATACCGTAGGTGTTTTTATCAAACAAGCTGCGGCTAAGCACAGAGGGAAAGGAAATGGGGTTGACCAAACGATCAGCATTATAGTGTGTTGT
>WFOJ01000144.1 GCA_015488125.1 Mariprofundaceae bacterium | reverse complement strand
TCCGGATGCGTGCCAGCCAGGGCATAGTCCAATGCCGGCTGCAACAACCAGGCAACGCCTGCCGTGGTGGCGGCAAGCACCACCATGCACAGCATGGCCAGGATCAGACGGCCTGTGTAAGGCCGTAAAAAAACAAGAAGTCGTTGATACATAGAACAATCAGCTAACGGGCGGCTGACCATGCAGCGGCGACTCAAGCATGCTCATACGACGCAGAAAGTTGCGTGTTGCGCGAAACAAGGCCCTGGCCAGCGTTTGTTGGTAACTGCTGCTGTTGAGCATGCGTTCCCGCCTGGGGTTGGAAATATAGTCCATTTCCACCAGTACACTGGGAACTTCCAGGGCCCCAAGCACCACAAAACGGGCTCGTTTCGGGCGTTTGTATTTCAACACACCGACCGCTTTGATTTCACGCAATACTTGCTCCGCCAGTAGTTGCGAACTGTTAAATGCATCCTGCCTGGCCATATCACCCAGCACATTGCGGGTCATGGCATCATAGGCCTGATGATCCATGACAACACCACCGACCAAATCGGCAGCGTTCTCCCTGGCCGCCAGCGCAGCGGCTACTTTATCAGGCGTTGCGCCACGTTCAGAAATCGTATATACGCTGCTACCCTTAACCCAGCGTTCGCTAACAGAATCTGCGTGCAGGCTGATCATTAAATCAGCATTGGCCTTACGCACCAGCGCCACACGTGTTTTCAGGGGGACAAAGTAATCCCCCTTACGAATCAGCACAGCCCGCATGCCCGGTTGTTGGTTGATCAGTCGGGCAAGTCTTTTGGCTACCTTCAGGGTAATATTTTTCTCGCGGATACCATGTGGACCAATGGCTCCAGGATCTTCACCACCATGGCCGGCATCAACGGCAACAACGAGCTGTCGCTTGCGGGGGTGGTGTTTGATTTTGGGAGTTGAGGTATGGGGCACCGATTTGGCAGCAGTTGTTTGCCGGGGCCACAAGTCAATCACCAGGCGGTGCGGCTTGATGGCTGTTGGCGCCAGCAGCGAAGCACGAGCTTTAACGTTCTGGCGTACATCCAGCACGATGCGTAGCACGCCGGATTTGGGATAACCATAACGAACCTTGCGGATCAGTGAGCTGGCAGGTGGCCGATGTTGTGCAAAAGAACGCCGCTTGGCATGCGTAATATCGATAACCACGCGATCAGGGTGATTCAATTGAAACATTCGATAGCTGACCGCCTCACTAACATCAAAAACGATGCGCGTGTGATCAGGCGCATCCCATATGCGGGTATCGTCCACAAAAACCGTTGCTGCCGCTCTTAAGGGAAGTAAAAGCAGCGCTACCATAAATAGAAAAAAGATGCGCTTTAACAAAGTCAATGCGTTACCGGTAACCAGACATCAGCTTAAGCCAAACGCTTGTATTTGAAACGATGTGGTGTATCAGCATCCTGCCCAAGACGACGCTTTTTATCTTCTTCGTAGGCGGCAAAATTACCTTCAAACCACTCAACATGCCCATCGCCCTCGAATGCCAATATATGGGTGGCAATACGATCAAGAAACCAGCGATCATGTGAAATCACCACAGCGCAACCGGCAAAATCAAGTAATGCTTCTTCTAGCGCCCGCAGGGTTTCCACATCAAGATCGTTCGTGGGTTCATCCAGTAATAAGACATTGGCTCCGGACTTGAGCATTTTGGCCAGATGCACGCGGTTGCGCTCGCCACCGGAAAGCGTGCCAATGCGCTTTTGCTGATCGCCCCCCTTAAAATTGTAGCGCGCGCAATAGGCACGGCTTTGTACTTCATGGCGACCAAGCGTGATGACATCCTGACCACCGGATATTTCTTCCCAGACGGTGTTGTGATCATTCAGGGCGTCGCGTGATTGATCCACATAGCCCAGTTTAACGCTATCACCAATGGTCAGTGTGCCTCGATTCGGCTGTAGCTGACCCGTGAACATACGAAACAAGGTTGTTTTGCCCGCTCCATTGGCGCCGATCACGCCAACAATGCCACCACGAGGCAGTTGGAAACTGAGATCGTCAATCAATACCCGATCACCAAAATCCTTGCCAAGTCCCTGCGCTACAATCACCGTGTCACCAAGGCGTTCGCCTGCCGGGATATAGATCTGCTTGGTTGCATTGCGCTTTTGCACCTCGATGCTGGCCAGTTCATCAAATGCCTTCAGACGGGCTTTGGATTTTGTCTGTCGTCCGCGAACGCCGGCGCGCACCCACTCCAGTTCTTTTTCAATTGCCTTGCGCCGGGCGCTTTCCTGCTTTTCTTCCTGCGCCAGACGCTGATTTTTCTGCTCCAGCCAGCTGCTGTAATTCCCCTCCCAGGGAATGCCACGACCCCGGTCGAGTTCAAGAATCCAGCCGGCCACATTATCAAGAAAGTAACGGTCATGCGTGACGGCCACCACCGTACCTGGAAAATCATGCAAAAAACGTTCCAGCCAGGCCACAGACTCTGCATCCAGGTGGTTGGTGGGCTCATCCAGCAGCAGCATATCCGGTGCTGAAAGCAACAAACGGCAAAGCGCCACGCGACGACGTTCACCACCGGAGAGCTGATCAACGGCGGCGTCCCATGCCGGCAGGCGAAGTGCATCAGCGGCAATTTCCAGCTTGCGATCCAGATCCCAGGCATCGGCAGCATCAATAGCATCCTGCAATTCACCCTGACGGGCAATCAGTGTGTTCATCTCATCGTCGCTCATGGGTTCGGCAAAGCGCATGGAGAGGGCGTTAAATTCGTCCAGTAAAGCACGGGTAGAAGCAACGCCCTGTTCGACATTCTGGCGAACATTGAGGGTTTCATCCAGTTCCGGTTCCTGCGCCAGGTAGCCGATACGGATACCTGGCGCAGGACGCGCTTCACCGAGAATATCCGTATCCAGTCCAGCCATAATTTTCAGCAATGTTGACTTGCCTGCGCCATTTAGCCCAAGTACGCCAATCTTGGCACCAGGAAGAAAGGAAAGGTTAATATCCCTAAGTATCTCCCGATTGCCGGCAACGCGTTTGCCAACACCTTGCATACTAAATATGTACTGATAATCAGCCATGAATACCTCTGAACATGAAATCAGCTTGCACTAAAACGCACAACTGAGCGTAAACGATGATAAAGGGAGGAAATTCCGCGTTTTTGTAGATAGTTGCGGTTTGTTATTGCAGGAAACAACAGCCGACATTTACGATTGCCACGATGTTCACGCAGCAGGTACTGCGCCCAACAGGGATTTAACAGTTTCCAGGATTTTATCACCCTGGAGTTGTTGTTTGATCATATAGGCGTCTGCACCACCTTCCAGGGCTCGCATACGGTCTTCTGCACTTTCACGGGTGGAAATAACCATGATGGGCAAATCTTCGTATTCATCCTGATTGCGAACACGGCGAACAAAGCCAAAACCATCAAGACGCGGCATTTCAAGGTCCGTCACGATCAGATCAAACTGATTCTTCGCCAGTTTTTCCAGTCCATCCAGGCCATCAATCGCCGTTTCAACGGTAAAGCCAATGCTCTCAAACACACTTTTTTCAATTTGCCGGGCAATTAACGAATCTTCCACCAGCAGTACGCTGAAGTCCATCTTGTCTTCTTCAGCAACATCAACGCTGATTGCCTGATCCGGCGCTGTACGGCCCATCTCCTTGATGCCATAAGGCTCCAGCAGAATCAGTACAGAGCCATCGGCAGCAATGGTGGTACCCATCAACCCCTGCGGCTGATAACGTTTGATGTAGGGATCGAGGTCACGCACCACAATTTCCATTTCGTCGTACATTTCATCCACAACAATGCCGACGAAACCTTCAATATGTTCTGCGATAATGACATAGGGATGGTCAGAAATGTTAGCCTCATCGTCACCTGCAAGCATTCTGCGCATATCCACAAGCGCCACTTGATGGTAACCATAATGCATGAAATCCTTGCCGCCCTGACCTTTCTCCACTTTCTGGTTGGCCAGCGGCACAATTTGTTCAATCAGGTGAATCAGCATACCAAAACGCTGATCGGCCATGCGGAAGACCAGTGCATGTTGCACCGCGATACTAACGGGTAGCGACAACATAAAGCGTGTGCCCTGACCTTTTTCCGAATCAATACGAATCGAACCTGTCAGACGGCGCACGGTATCCTGTACGATATTCATACCGATACCACGGCCCGAAACATCCGAGACTTCTTTTTTGGTGGAAAAACCGGGGCGGAAAATCATTTCCAGCAGTTCCGCCGAATCCATTTCATCCGCCTCAACCTGGGTGGTTACACCACGCTCAACTGCTGTTGCCTTGATCAACTCAACATCCAGGCCACGACCGTCATCAACAACTTCAATATGAATTTCGCTGCCGCTCTGGCGAGCGATGATGGATACCTGGGCAATCGGTGGCTTACCTGCCTTGACGCGCTCCTCTGGCATTTCAATGCCATGTGAGACTGCATTATTCAGCAGATGCACCAACGGTTCAACCAGCGCCTCGGCAATGCCCTGGTCAATTTCTGTATCGCTTCCATCAATGACCAGTTTGACACGTTTGCCAAGCTTGACCGCAACATCGCGAACAGCACGTGGAAAGGTGGAGAAAATCGTATCCAGGGGGCGCAGCATCAACGACAAAACTTGATCACGCAGCTCCTTGAGCATCATTTCACTGCGTAATTGCGCAAAACGCTGGGCTTCGGCGTAACGCGACATACCTCTTAGGCCACGCTCAAACGAGCGGTGCATGGATTGCATCAGGCTAGCCTGATCCTCGGGCGACATTTGCCCCATACCACTTTCAAGCTCACGCCATTTCAATCGCAATTCGCGGAACTCCCGCTGCAGCTCATGAAACTGCCTTTCCTGCTCTTCACCGCGAGAACTTTCAGTACTTAACTCAACGACGTAGCTGGAAAGTTCTTCCAGGCGCGCAGCATCCACGCGTAAAAAACGCCCTGATGCCTGTCGTTGGCCTGAAGATTTTCTGGCTGCACCTTCGGCCACAGCCGGTTGTGGACGAAAACGATTGGCATTTTCTTTGCCTGGTTCAGCTCGTTGATGATTCTGTTGTTGGCCAACAACAGGCTCTTTTTGTTGCTGAAGTGTCGCTGCTTCTTGCTTTCGACGAGAAACTTCATCGGCCAATGCTTGTTTGCGGGCTTTTTCTTTTGCCTTTCTGGCTGCTTCTTCAGCTTTCCGTCGTTCCTCTGCGGCCTTTGCTTCGGCTTCTTTTCTGGCTGCTTCTTCAGCTTTCCGTCGTTCCTCTGCGGCCTTTGCTTCGGCTTCTTTTCTGGCTGTTTCTTCAGCTTTCCGTCGTTCCTCTGCGGCCTTTGCCTCGGCTTCTTTTCTGGCTGCTTCTTCAGCCTGGAGTTCTGCTCTAACAGTTTGAAGTTCGGCTTCCCTGTATGCTGCGATATTGGCCTTGCGTTGTTTTTCTATTTGTTGTACATTTTCTTCACTAGCTACACTGATTTTTTGTGGTTTGTTTTTATCCGTTTCAGGTTCATCAACGTTGGCGTTTATGGTCTCTGGCAACAACGAATCATGTGCTGTGGGCGTTTCATCTTCGATATCATCGCCATAAACAAACAAATCGGGGGAATCATTCATATCGCCTAACAGCGATTGAACATCGGCATCACTGAAGGCGTCATCCAAACCGCCAAAGGCGAGTGCTTCATCATTCTCTTCTACTTCAATGGAGAACTCATCAGAGGCCTTAGTTTCTTGTGGTACGGGATGTTCATAGTCAGGAAGTTCTTCACCCCCAGTGATAACTGATGGGTCATCGCTGATCGGAGAAGGCTTGGCGTCTTCAACTTCTGTAGCGGCAGCTGTCAGTACTTCATTGGTAGGATCCTCGACGAACATGCCTTCTGGCATCATCGCCTCAATATCAACTTCCGGGGGGGATTCCGTTGTCGTAGTGACCGCTTCGGGCTTTACAGTCGAACCAGTTTCATCTCTGTGTTCCTTCCAGGAGGCTGCCTCATCAGCGCCAATCAGTGATGGTTCTTCTTTTGTGACATCAGGTTGTTTTTCAGTATTTCCTCCATCACTACGGACCTCGTGAAGTAGCTGCTCATAGTCTTCCCGAAGTTTTTTGGCATCAAGGCGAGGTTCGGTATCAACTTCTTCCAGGCGTTCATCAAGAAGATCATGCAGATCGTAAAGGAACTGGGTCATGCGCGGCACGCGTAATTCAGGATGTTGAATCAGGTTTTCCATCGCATCCTCAAACAGGTGCGCCACACCGCCAACGTCGGTTACGCCAAGCATCAACGCCGAACCCTTGATGGTATGCGCATCACGCCGCAAGGCCACAAGTCCTTCATCATCCAGTGTTTCGGATTCAAACTCGACGAGTCCACGATTGATGGAGATGAGACGATCGCGGGCTTCATCAAAGAATGCAGCCAGAAAATTGGATAGATCAAAACCGGACATCAGCTCCCCCTTGGCGTGATAACAGCATACGATACTCCAGCATGGAGCAGTTCTGCCACCCGATGGCGAAAAACAAGATCAGAGAAGTTTCTGCAAATCCTCAGCGGCCGCATTCATACGGTTGGCCGCTTCGCGCGACGCCTGCATTTGTGAGGCCGAATCCTTCAGCAACTCGGAAATCTGGCGCATGGTAAGCACGAACTCCTGCGATGTTTCATCCTGACGACTGGTTGCCTTGGCAATGGTTTGAATAGCCTGACTGGACTTGTTGGACATGCTCTGCATTTTCTCCAGTGCCACACCGGCACGCAGGGCAATTTCCACACCTTTGGCCACTTCTTCCAGTCCTCGCTGGGTTACTTCCATGGATTCATGCGTTGATTTATGCACCTCATCAACCACCGACTGGATTTCAGTCGTGAAGTCACGGGCGCGTTCAGAAAGGCGACGTACCTCACCGGCAACCACGGCGAACCGCTTACCAAATTCACCGGCAGCCGCCGACTCAATCGAGGCATTCAACGCCAACAAGTGGGTTTCATCAGCAATTTCCTGAATGGAGTCAATGGATTCGAGAATTTGTTCTGCCTTGCGGCTGGCATCCGTCACTTTATCGGCAATGGTATTCACTTCCTGACGGATACGATCCATGTAACCGATGGCTTCGTTTACCGCGCTGGAACCATCTTTTGCCGCTTGTGCTGTGGCGTTGGCCACCCGCTCCACGCTGTTGGCCGTTGTCGCGATTTTTTTCGCTGCCTCCGATACTTCTTCCAATTCCGAGGTCACTCCTGCTACAGCCCTGGCCTGTGTATCAGAAGCTGTGGCTTGCTGGTCCGCAGAATGAAGGATTTCAGCTGCGGCATTCGTCACACTATCTGCCACACGGGCAATATTACCGGAAAGTGTGCGAGAGAAGCTGAAATTAAGATAAATCATGAAGACGCCGATCAGTACCACCATGCCCATCACGACAAAAACAGTACGCTGCATGGCCGTGCGTTTTTCCTCCGTTTGCTGTTTCAGCAATTTTTGCATTTGTGAAGAAATCACATTCAGCTTGGTTTGCGATACAAACACCAGGTTCTGGGCAACAATCGACATATTACCCGCCATACTCATCGGAATCGTGCCGCTGGTAATATCATTGGCCAGCTGCATCACCTCTTTCATCAAGTCGTTCACTTCCTTGAGCTTGCTTCTGGAGTCCTTGCTAAGACCAGGCATTTGCTGAACCTGATTGGAGATTTTGGTAAATTCTGCGGTGGCGGCCTTAACCTTGGGTACATCTTCCTTGTTGGAGGTCAATACAAAGTCATTCAACGGCAACAGAATATTGGACAACGTAGATTTAAAGTGTTCGAGTGTAACACGTTGTTCATTGAGCTTGCTTAGCTCTTTTACCTGGGAATTGGCCGTGGCAAAAGCACCAGCAAGCATAGCGATCAGTACTGCAAACGAAACAATGGAAAGAAGCATGTTTCGTGTTGAAAGGAATTTCAGTCCGTGGACCTTTTTCACCTTTTTATTGTTCGGTGTTTTTGCCATAATCCTCTACTCCAATGTCAAACCAAAGGTGTTCACACCCATTTTTTATCATCCACGCTGGATCCCCTGGCTGACAGTCAACTCTCAATTCGAGAGTATGGTCACAGCCGGGTTGTGCCATCCGATAACTGGTTGACACTCCTCTCCTTTTGTTTACAAGCGTCTCGTCAGTACGACAAGACGCGCTCACGCCGAGCTATTATTTCGAATAACTAACAGCCAACGGGGGATGCAAGCCTGACATAAACAAACGCTCATGCAAGTATCACTCCCTGAAACAGTCTTCAGAGACTGTCGAACTTTGACAAATCCACCGCGAAAATCGGATTTTGGCCGAATACATGTTCTGTTTTTTAGTGACGTTGTTACTCATTACAAACAGATTGTACGCATATTTGACTCAATCCCGCTGTTTCTCGTGATCACAACCAAAATTCGACAGGCTTTTAGCGCGTATTTGTTCATTGGAACATGACGTGTAAATCAAGTAGGCGATAATGATTGCCTTGGATTTCCATCGTTCCTCTGATCATATGTTGGCCATCACCAACTGGCAAACTGTCTTTCCGCACCTGAAACACCTGACTGATTTCATCAACTTTCATCCCTACTTTCATACGGGGATGTTTGTACAACACAAAACGCTGACGCTCAACAGGGCAATCGGTTTTCTTTACCTTCAAGTTTAGAATCTTGGGTACATCAACAATGCACACCACCAGGCCATGAACATTGCAGACACCCAGCAAATGACCAGGTGCCATCGGAACTGCGGTCAACGGCTGGGGACGAACCACCTTCTCCGCCTCGTTTACCTGAACCAAAAAACGATGTTCGCCGATGTGTACCATCATGAGTTCTTCATAATCAACCAGTTCCAGTTCTACCTGCTCGTCAGAGGTCTGCTGTATTTCGTCACTGTGATTACTGTCGGTCGTTGCTGATTCAGTCATGGAAATCCCCTTCAGGCATTGAGAATGCGGTCATACATTTTCAAAATCTTGCGCACCCTGGCTTGCAATTTCATTGGTTCCAGCGGCTTGAAAATATAGTCGTCAGCACCGGATTCCAGGCCTAGCACCTCATCATCCTCATCACGACGTGATGTTAGCATCACAACAGCAAGACCATCATACTTTTTCTTCTCGCGAATCGCTGTTACCAGTTCAGGTCCTGTCATATTGGGCATTTCATAGTCAGTCAGTACCAGGTCGATCTGATTTCCCATGCGTTGCACCGTATCCCAGCCCTGCTGCCCATCTTCCGCTTCAATGACCTCATAACCTTCCGACTGCAAAACGAAGCGCACCAGATTACGAATACTCTTGGAATCATCAATGACCAGAATGGTTTTTTTATCCGATGTTGTTTTTTTGCTGCTCATGGCGGCTGTGGTCGCCGCCTGAAAATCGCCGAGCGACATCAGTGTGCCATCTTCCTTGAGGCGCTCAGCCAGATTAAAATCTTCCAGTGGCAGTGAATTGCGCAGCACCTCATCCATGCTGGTAATACCCATCAGTGCCTTGTTCAGTCCATCTTCAAAGAGGGAGTACATGTGTTCCTCGCGAGCTGCAATCCCCAGATCCCGATCCGTCGCGCGACGGGCAATCATTTCACTGATTCGGCCTGATACATACAAAACTTCATGTACACCAATACGTCCTTTGTAGCCAATATTCATGCATTCTTTACAACCGACGGGAACGTATAATTCAAAACCTTCAGGAAAGCCAAAGCGTTCAGCAATTCCTTCCGGCACGGGCTCTTTGCGTTTACAGTGCTTGCACAGTCGGCGTGCCAGGCGTTGAGCCACTACGATATTGATTGAGGAAGCGGCAACGGCTGCATCAATACCCATTTCCACAAGCCGGGAAACGGTAGAAGGAGCGTCATTGGTATGTAGGGTGGAAAGCACCAAATGCCCTGTCTGTGCTGCATGCATGGCAATTTCGGCGGTTTCTTCATCACGGATCTCACCGAGCATTACCACGTCAGGATCCTGACGAAGAATGGAGCGAAGCGCTGCGGAAAAGGTCATGCCAGCCTTGACATTCACTTGCACCTGGTTAATGCCTTTGAGTTGGAATTCTACCGGATCTTCCACGGTGACGATATTGGTCTCGGAATCATTGATATGGTTAAGAAATGAATACAGAGTGGTGGTTTTACCACTGCCGGTCGGGCCGGTCACCAGTACAGCGCCATTGGGGCGGGCGATACATTCACGAATGCGTTGGTCGGCACGTTTTTCAAAACCAAGAAGATCAAGATCAAGTGACAAACCGCTTTTGTCGAGAATACGCATCACGCATTTTTCGCCAAACAGGGAAGGCAGCGTCGATACGCGAACATCAAAACTTTTGCCCCACAGCTTGATCTTCAGGCGCCCATCCTGCGGCGTGCGCGTATTGGAAATATCCAGTTTGGACATGATTTTGATACGCGAGATGACCACAGGATGGATTTTCGTTGGATACTGAATGGCTTTGCGCAGCCGCCCATCAACGCGCATACGCACTAGGCTGACACGTTCACCCGCCTCGATGTGAATATCCGAGCTGCCCATTTTCATCGCTTGAACAAAGATGCCATTGACCAGTTTGATGATCGGCGATTCCTGTGCGCCTTTTTTAACGGCATCAATATCGGTCTCTTCTTTTTCTTCGTCGTCTTCTGTTGCCAGTTCATCGCCTTCAAGGCCGGACATAGCATCTTCAAAGGCAGCGTCGCCCTGATAAAAGTCACGAATTTTTTTACGTATGACATCAGGACGAGCAAAAATCGCGCGTACCCGCTCGCCCAGCTTAAACTGCAAGGCATCCAGTGCCTGAAAATCCATGGGGTTGCCCGTAGCGATGATCAATTCACCGTTTTTTTCATCAACAGGAACAAACCCATAGTCGTTGCAAAGTGATTCCGGACACTTAGCCAGCAGTTCTTCCGAAGGCTGAAAATGGCTGATATCAAGAAATGGAGCCTTGTACATGCCTGCCAGCAGGCGCATAACCTTATCGCCATCAACACCATCAACCATCAACAAGGCGTACAGCAAGCCAAACTTTTTGGCTTCCGGGTTAGCCAGAGCTTCATTCATCTGCTCTTCGGTCACCACGCCCTGCGCAATCAGTTGTTGCCGATGTTTAAGTAGCATAAGTCCACTTTTTCCGTTCGCTAAGATTTCACCGATTCATGGTGTGGCGCATTGATTCCGGCAGCAAGCTAACAAAAAAACAGGCGTAGGGAAGGATTTCGGAAGACAGAAGACAGAGAACAGAAGACAGAGGGCAGAGGACAGAGGGTGGAAAGCGGACATCTTCTATGTTTCCTGAAACCTATTTCATGCGATCTTCAATTAACTTATCCAGTCCCTTCTGATCTTTGACAGCAGGAAGAATGGCATCCTGATTATCGTCAATGCGCGGGGCGGCCAGAATAACACCTTTGCGTGAAAAAGGATGATTGGCAGGAATAAGGTCGCCAAGCGTGTGGCCAGCATTGATGATCAGTTGACGAAACGCACTCTTTTTACCGAAGATGTTGTCTGGTTGCTGAATATAGGTAAAGACCACCAGTGAGCAGGTGGCAATCCACATGGCAGGTCTGATGGGAGCCAAAATAGCGCCAAAGAGCACATCGACAATGAACAGTTTTTTGTTCAGTCCACCGTCATGGTCAGTATCATCTGTTTTGCGCCGTCTTCGCCGCAAAAGATTCGGTGTGGCGGCAACCAGAATGGATACTGCGGCGATCACCAGCAGGAACACCATGGAAAAACCAATGGGGTCAGCATACGTCGTGTCAATACCTGTGGTATCGACCAATTTGTCCGCAACGCTGCCCCCAGCACGCGAAGCTGCGACAAAAGCGCCTATAACCCCCCCCACGGCCAAAACCTCGGCAATCACTCCCCGCGATGCACCTTGCAAAACAGCCAGGACAAAAAACGCCAATACGCCGATATCCAGTAAACTCATTGATCACAACTCCATACACAGCATCAATAAAACTGTGCGCACAATATTCGCTGAATGTTTCATGTTGACAACCATGTGTTACACTTCGCTACCTCGTCAACACCTACAGGAGGGATGCCATGTCCAATATCGAAGCCGAAGCCTGGCCTATTCTGGAAGCCCGTAGCCACGATCCTTTCTCTTTCCTGGGGTGTCACAAGCACAAGGCTGGCGGTTATATTATTCGTGTGTTCAGACCTGGCGTGGTTGCTGTTCAGGTGCTGATCAATGGCAACAGCTATCCCATGATTCGCTGCCAGGACAGCGATCTTTTTGTTTGCCTTCTACCAACTGTGGAAACCACGCCCGCTTATCGTCTGCGTTTTGAAAACGCAGACGGGTATCAGTGGGAGCAAGATGACCCTTACCGCTTTTTACCCATGCTGGGCGATCTTGACTTGCACCTGATTGGCGAGGGTAATCATTTTGAGAAATATCGTATTTTGGGCGCCCATGTTCGGCAGCATGAAGGCGTTCAAGGCACGGGTTTTGCCGTTTGGGCGCCGTCTGCCAGCCGGGTATCGGTGATTGGCGATTTTAATCGCTGGGATGGAAGGGTGCATCAAATGCGCGTGCGGGGTTCTTCCGGTATATGGGAATTATTCATACCTGGTTTGCGCCAGGGTGAACTTTACAAGTACGAGATACGAACGCAAACAGGGACCCTGCTTGAAAAAACAGACCCTTATGCACAACAAATGGAAGTACGCCCAAACACCGCCAGTGTTATTCATGATCCGCATCGCTACACATGGCAGGATCAACAGTGGATGGCCGAACGCCCACAGCGTCAACAACAGGACCAGCCATTGAGTATTTATGAGGTTCACCTTGGTTCCTGGCGCAAAGATGGCGAGCGTTTTCTAAATTACCGGGAACTGGCACATCAGTTGGTGGAATATTGTAACTGGATGGGCTACACCCATATTGAGTTACTGCCCATCACCGAGCATCCTTTCGATGGCTCATGGGGTTACCAGACAGTGGGCTATTTCGCACCCACCAGTCGTTTTGGCTCTCCGGATGATTTTCGCTATTTTGTCGATTATTGTCACCAGCATGGTATCGGTGTGTTTCTCGACTGGGTACCGGCGCATTTTCCCAAAGATACCCATGGCTTGGCACGCTTTGATGGCACGGCGCTGTATGAACATGAAGATCCCCGACTTGGCGAGCACAAGGACTGGGGGACATATATTTTCAACTTTGGCCGCAACGAGGTACGCAATTTTCTGATTGCTTCGGCCTTGTTCTGGCTGGATCGTTATCATATTGATGGCTTGCGCGTGGATGCCGTCGCTTCCATGCTGTATCTGGATTATTCGCGTAATGAAGGTGAGTGGATCCCCAATCGTCATGGCGGACGCGAGAATCTTGAAGCGGTTGAATTCCTCAAGCAATTTAACTGCCTGGTACACGAGCGCTTCCCGGGTGCGGTGACCATGGCCGAGGAATCAACATCATGGCCGATGGTGTCGCGCCCCACTTATCTGGGCGGCCTTGGGTTTACCATGAAGTGGAATATGGGCTGGATGAATGATACGCTGCGCTATTTCGCCCACGATCCTGTGCACCGCAGTTATCACCACAATCAAATCACCTTTTCGCTGGTGTATGCCCACACAGAAAATTTTGTCTTGCCATTTTCCCATGATGAGGTCGTCCATGGCAAGGGTTCCATGCCACAAAAAATGCCGGGGGATGACTGGCAGAAGTTTGCCAATCTGCGCTTGCTTTATGCCTATATGTTTACCCATCCTGGTAAAAAGTTACAGTTCATGGGAGTGGAATTTGGCCAGTGGCAGGAGTGGAACGAAGCTGTTTCGCTGGCCTGGGAGCAAAGCGCCCATATGCCACACCGGGGACTGCAATTACTGGTTCGTGATCTCAATCGTTTGCACCGCCGCATCCCGGCCCTGCATGAGCTGGATTTCTCCGCCGATGGCTTTGAATGGATTGACTGTAACGATGCAGCTCGGTCCGTGCTTGGTTTTGCTCGTAAGGACAAACATGGTGGGACGATTTACGTCGTATTGAACATGACACCAGTCGTACGCGAACATTACCGCATGGGAGTTTTTGCTGGTGGTCATTACCGCGAATTGATAAATACCGATGCTGCTTGCTATGGTGGCAGCAATGTTGGTAACAGTGGCCGTATTGAAGCAGAAGCTATCGCTGCCATGGGGCATGAGCATTCCCTATTGCTGCGTCTGCCACCACTTTCGGCACTGATCCTACAACAGGAAACACCGTCATGAAATCAGGATCACGGATTATCATTGACCATTTCACTTGAGCGAGCCGAACAACCGAATACAAATAGAACGCTGGCGCGATGAGTGTCTCCGGTGGATTTTCGGTTATGCCAACGCGCAGGGTGGCAGACTGTTGATCGGTTGGCGATGTATGCGGTATCAGCAATGCACGGGAGTTGCTGGAGAAGCTGCCTAATCAGGTGCGGCAGATGACGGGAATTTAATTCATGGCACAGTAGCCATGCTGCCTCAATCCCTTCATACACCACGAAGCGGGACACTAACATGCAGGGAAGTTGACCGGGGCAACCGAAGCATGCAGAACTTCGCAGCCAGATAACGCGTAATGATGACTGCAATATTGAAGATGAATGAGCCTGATTTGTGGCTTATTACGGGTTACCCTGCGTCACATAGGAGAAGCAGAAGATGATGAACAGCACCAAAGAGCAACGCGTATTGCTGATGATGATCACCGCTATTGTGGCCGGGGGTGTTTGCGGCTACTTCTGGGGTGATGCCATGCAATCCATTGCCTGGCTGGGCGAGTTGTT
>WFOJ01000143.1 GCA_015488125.1 Mariprofundaceae bacterium | reverse complement strand
GGCAACATTTCTGCAACAGCAGGGGATGGCCAAAGCCAGCGAAGGCATGCGTCGCAATGCCCGTCATGAAGCCTCATTCTGCAAGCATTTCTTTACCTGGTTTGATGGTCTCAGGGCATGGCGTTTCGTTCAGCAACAACGTAAGCAACAGCCTCGGCCACTGGGCGAAGTTGCAGCCATGTGTCTGCAACAGGCAGGTATTGAAGTTAGCCATGCAGATCGTCATGAATCCCTGTTACTGGCCATGCGGGCCTGGCAGCAATCCGTATAGGCGCACACTGAAGTGGTTCCCCCTCTTTGGACAGATTCACGGTGGCGCTAAGGTGTGTTCATCTGCGAATTTCTGATGAGAGGAGCATAAAGATGAGCAAGAAGAGAAGGAACTACAAGCCGAATTTCAAAGCGAAGGTGGCGCTGGCGGCGATTCGCGGAGATCAGACAATCAGCGAGATTGCGAGCCAGTATGGGATTCATCCGAACCAGGTGGGCAGCTGAAAGAAGACCGCTCTGAACAACCTGGAGACACGGTTTGCCGGCAATCATTCGGCGTTTGATTCATGCGGATCGCAGCATGATTCCAGACGCGGATAGTATACCTAAGCCACCTGTTCAGAAAACGGGGGACCATTTCATCAGTTTTGTAACATTTGCCGGATGGTTTTGCTTAGTTCGCCGATATGCAAGGGCCTGATGATTAAACGCGTGTGCGCATCTTCACTGACTTGCCGGTCAAAATATTCCTGATCGTAGCCACTGACAAAAATAACGGGAAGCTCCGGGCGAATTTTTCGCATGCAGGCCGCAGCCTCAACACCATCAAGCCGGGGCATGCTGATGTCGGAAATCACCAGGTCGATGTCGTCATGGTGGTGTTCATAATATCGGACGGCTTCTTCCCCATCACGTGCAATAGCTACCGGATGGCCCAGTGAAGCGAGAATCTTTGCCGTGATATTGAGCACCTCCTGTTCATCATCAACCAGCAGGATCGACGGCATCTGCGTCTCTTGTTGTTTTTCCTCTGGCTGTTTCTCCGCGCTTTTTTGTTGCGTATCCATCGGATTGACAAGCGGAATGAGCAATTCAAAACATGTATTGCCCGGCTCGCTGCTTACCTCTACCATGCCGCCCAGGCGTTCAATGGCACCAAAAACGGCTGCCAACCCAAGCCCACTGCCTTCACCCACATCTTTACTGGTATAAAAAGGCTCAAAGATGTGCGGTAAATCTTTTTCACTGATGCCGATGCCATTGTCCTGAATGCGAATACAGGCATATTGACGGGGCGAATGTTCATTATCCTGAGTGAGAAAGTCGCTGTTGGCTGCCCATCGTGATACTGTCAGTTGAATTTTTCCATGTTTTGCATGCTTTAATGCGTCATGGGCATTTTGTACCAAATGCAATAAAATTTGCGGAATTTGTGATGTGTCGGCATGAATCATCAGTGGTTCCGCCGCTGTATGGATTTCCAGTTCAATATGTTCGGGTATCGCCAGCCGCCCCAGGTGAACAAGATCTTCCACCAGGGTGTTTAGATCAATATTCTGCTCATCCACCCAGTCTTTATGAGAAAAAGTCATCAGCTTCTGAATCATTTCTGCAGCGCGAAAGCCCTGCTGCTCGGCATTGTCGAGATAGCTGCAGATTTCCTCATCATCAGGATAAAGGGTTTTGGCAAGATAAAGATTGCCTGTCATGCCCGCCAGAATATTGTTGAACTCATGCGCAATACCGCTGACAAGCGTGCTTATTGCTTCCATTTTTTGTGTTTGCAACATGTGCCTGGCAAGCTGCTCCTGTTGCGTCATGTCACGATAAATGCCAACAAAGTTGATGATCGAGTGATGCTCATCAAAAACCGGTGAAATCGAAAGGCGAACGGCTTTGAGCTGACCATCGCGGCAACGATTGATGATGCGTTCTTCCCATGCCTCACCGGTCATAATGGTGCGCCACAAGCAGGCATAGAATGCATCATCCTGTTGTCCACTTTTAAGAATGGCCGCACGCTCTCCCTTGATCTCCTCGGCTGAATACCCCCACATATCAAGATAAGCAGGGTTAGCATATTCAATCAGACCATCAGGATTGACGATAACGACAGCTTCATTCGTTGCCTCCAGTGCCCGAGAGAGATTCAGTAAACGTTCAGCGCGTTGGGCGATGATGGCCTGGAGTTCCCTACGTTCCAGCATGTGGCGGGTAAGGTCCTGCATGGACAGCAGTAACAAGGGGGTATTCTGCTGCAGAATGCAAATCAACGATAAACTAACAACCAATGGTGAGCCATCGGCGCGAACAAGCGTTATTTCATCACGATGGGTGATAAGGCCGCTGTGCCGACGCGCACGCCGATCTTTCATTTCCGGCAGATCTTCTTCATAGCGGGAGAAAATATCGCGGATATGTTCAGGTTGGGTTTCCTCGTCGCAACCTAGCATGTGCATCGCTTCTGGATTCATCATCTGAATCGCGCCATGCTGATCGGTGATGATCATGCCATTGGTGCTGTATTCAAATATGGCCAGGAAGCGGTTTTTGCTCTCATCCAGTGACTGTTGAGCTTGCTTCAGTTGCTCGCAGGTGTGTTGCCATTGTAACTGAAGGCGTGATGACTGCGCCAGGGCATCCTCTAATATGTGCACTCGCTCCTTTAGGCGCAACATCTCCTCACGGTAGGGATTGTTATTGCTCATGGTAGCTCCGGGTAAAGCATATCAGTACCGCATGGCAGGGTTTGCGATACTGGATACTTATACCGTCGCAGGAGTAAAATCATGCGTCTATTCCTTGATGAGTGTCACCGTTATTTGCCCCAGCACCGGATCACAGGCATCAATGCGAACATGCACGGTATCCCCCAGCGATAACAGCGTATGACCACGCCGCGAGCGCAGACAATGCCTGTGTTCGTCCAGCTCATACTGGCCGGGAAGCTGTTCCAGTGCAGTTGAGGCTTCAGCCAGTGAATCCAGCAGCTCAAAAAACACCCGCCGCTTGCTAATGCCGGAAACCACTGCCGTCATTGTTTCGCCAATATGCTGACTATGATAAAGCGCCGCCAGCATATCACGAACATCCCATTCGGCTCGCTGGGCAATCCGTTCCTGCGCGGAAATATGGTTACCAATGGTACCGAGTTCTTCTTCCGTTGTGTGATCCGGCTGCCGATGCAGCATGGCTTTTACCTGGCGGTGCAGGCAAAGATCGGCATAACGGCGAATCGGGCTGGTAAAATGCGTATAACTGCGATAGGCAAGGCCGAAATGCCCCTGGTTTTTCGGCGTGTAACTGGCCTGTTGCATGCTGCGCAGCATCAGTCGGTGCAATACGTGGCCCCATGGCTGATCATCTGCTTTTCTCAATAAACGCTGCCATTCTTCAGGTCTGCTGCGGCCATATTTTCGCGGCAGGGAAAGTTGCAGTCCTTGTGGCGCAAGAAACGCATTAAGCCGGTGAATAGCGGCTGTTTCCGGTGTGGGGTGAATGCGGTAGAGGAAACGACGTTCATGTTTTTCAAGCTCTTCAGCGACAGCCACATTGGTGGCCAGCATCATTTCTTCAATCAACCGGTGGGCCTGGTTGCGTTTGCCTGGACGCATGCTGCTGACCATACCGTCTTCCAGGCTGATCGTTGCTTCGGGAATATCCAGATCCAGCGCTCCCCTGTTTTCCCGGCGTTGCAACAGCAGTTGTGCCAGCGCTGCTGCATCCAGTAGCATTTGTTGCAGCGCCGCGTCGTCCACTGCCTGTGTATCGCCTTCTTCCAGCCAGCGCGCGACCTGTGTGTAAGTCAGCCGCTGGCGGGAACGGATGATACCCTCGTAAAGACGAACAGCGCGGCAACGCCCTGTCACATCCATGCGCATGCGTACCACCATGGCCAGCCGGGCCTGATGCGGCTTTAGCGAGCACAAGCCATTGGACAAGGCCTCCGGCAGCATGGGAATCACCCTGTCCGGCAGATAAAAGCTGTTGCCACGCCGACGGGCTTCCTCATCCAGCGCTGTGCCCGGACGCACATAATGGGCAACATCAGCAATAGCCACCCAGAGTTCAAAGCCTGCGCCACGAGGCACAACGCAGACCGCATCATCAAAATCCCTGGCATCCTCGCTATCAATGGTGACAAACGGCAAGTGGGTAAAGTCACGGCGTTGTTGATACAACCCGGTATTGACTGTTACCGGGCACTGACTGGCCTGACGCAAGGCTGCATCAGGGAAGCCATCGGGCAAACCATGTTCATGAACCACCAGGTCAATCAGTTCATGGGCATTCATCCCCTTGCCCAGCACTTTTTCGACCTTGCCCCTAAGTGGCTCACTATAACGGTTAAACTTCAGACGTACCCAATCGCCATCCCGAGCCTGCATGGCATGCTGTTCATCAATGCGTACAGCATGGGGGAAACGGCGTGAGCGTGGTGTTGCCAGTAGCACATTCCCATGCCGCTCGATGCGCGCCACCATGTGCGCCGGGGCGGCTTCCAGCAGGCGGACAAAACGCCCTGATTCGCGCCCCCGCCGGTGTTGCAGGGCAACTTCTACCCGGTCGCCATGAATCAGGCCATGAATTTCATCGGCAGGCAGATAAATATCTTCCTTACGTTCGGCACTGTCAACGAAACCAAAACCATCAGGGTGAATATTCAGGATGCCGGTATAATAGTGATCGGTGGTTTTCAGTTTGCCATGATGTTGCACAAGCTGGCCCTGACGTAGCAACTGGCGAATGCCGTTCTTCAGTTCACTGACATCAGATTTGCTTTTTATTTTCAGCGCCTTGCCAAGCGCCTTGTGATCCATGCTGCGATCTTCCTGAAGATCAATCTGACGCAGAATATCGGAGCGGCGGATGCGCGGGGGGCGTGCCTGTTGCCAGGGATTATCGCGACGCGGCGCTGCCAGGCGGCGGCGGATGGCGCGTTTCACCGTTCTGGCATCGGGTCGCTGATGATTTGAGCGTGAACCTGCTCGTTTTTTGCCTGACATGGCAGCTCCTGTATCTGATATTCAAGGACTCATGCTGCCATATTTTTTACTTTCAGGCAAGTTACAAATCGAACTGCACATGCTCGCTTCTGTAGCCCTTTTACGTGGCCCCTGTGCCAAAGGTTCAGATATTGATACCATCACTTTAATAGCACGCCATGTTTCACGGCTTCATGAAATATGGGCTGATCAACCGATTGTGGATGCCTGACCAACAAATCAATCTTCTGCTCCCCCAAAATCATTTGCATGTCTGCGACTGCCTGACATGCATGTTGAACCATTTGCTGATCTGGCTCAGGCAGATCAACTAACAGGTCGATATCACCGCCTCTGGCGGCATCATTCACACGAGAACCAAACAAATATATGCATGCATTGTCGCCAAATCTGGATAGTATTGCATGCACAATAACTTTCACCTGATCATCATTCAGGCGCACGGCCTGCCTCCACATAGATCTGAATGTTTTGCCAGGCATGCAGCAACATTTGTGACAACTCGTCTGCTAGGAGTAATGATTGCGCAAACTCTTCTGCATCCACCATATATTCATGAACCAGTCTGTTTCGCAACGAGCGTGCTTCCATCCATCGGCTGGCTGATGAGATCAGACCCAAACACTCCACACGATTCAAGTTGTCGATAAATGCACCGCGATGCTCCCCCTTCCACGCCAGCAAAACCGGCAAGAGCTTGTCACCCATCATGTCCTGAAACCTATTAAATTTCGAGACAAATGATTCCATCATATCTTCTCGTTCTGGCTTATGCTCAATAGAGCGTACCCAGTCAGCATCAATCGTTTGTTGTTCAAATAATCGCATCCTGCTGCGATTTAGGCCTGCTGCTGCTTTTTCCAGTAACGCCATAACCTGCGTTAATCTTCGATAATGACTTGCTTGCGTTAACATCACTGCCGCCGTTCTCCTTTTTCCCCGGGGGTATTATGAGTTATCCTTGTCTGCAATTTCTGGTTTCACTTGGGATACATGGATACATGTCATCTTGATACTATCCTCTGATGAGGCATCCCCCCCGGATAACCGGGCTATCTATCCGGCTTTTCGCAATCTGCCTTCAGCAATCCCTGTCTGAGAAAGGTAGTGCAGTTTTTCTTACATGCAACCTAACCAGGTATTTTTCTTTTTCGTAGTAGATTGATCAAAGCTCGACAGACGCCTAGATTTATCATGTTCAGGAAACTTACAGCCATGTTTTATACAGTATTGCATACCATACCAATGACATTTTGAAAATCATTGCCATGATTCGCCGCCATGAATCTTGCTGATCGCCTTTCCCTCTGGATGCGCTTGATGCGTCTGGATCGCCCCATTGGTATCTGGTTACTGGCCTGGCCCATGCTCTGGGCCTTGTGGATTGCCGGTGAAGGGCATCCGGATGGCTTCTTGGTGGTGCTGTTCATGCTTGGCGCACTTATCATGCGTTCTGCCGGCTGCGTCATCAATGATTTTGCCGACCGTCATTTTGATGGTCAGGTGCAGCGTACCAGGCATCGCCCGCTGGCCACCGGCGAAATGCATCCGTCAGAGGCACTGGCGCTGTTTGCCGGTCTGTTATTACTGGCCTTATTGCTGGTATTGCAACTTAATGCCCTGACCATTGGCCTGGCTTTTGTTGCCGTGCTCCTGGCCAGCCTCTATCCTTTTGTTAAACGCTGGAGCTATATGCCGCAACTGGTGCTTGGCATAGCCTTTGCCTGGGCGATCCCGATGGTATTTGCGGCCGTTCAACATCAGCTACCGGCAGACGCCTTTGTACTGTTTGCAGCCAGCGTACTGTGGACCATTGCCTATGATACCATGTATGCCATGGTTGATCGTGATGATGATCTCAAAGTCGGCATCAAATCGACGGCCATCCTTTTTGGCGAGTGCGATAAAACGATTATTCTGCTGTTGCAAATCGCCATGTTTGGCCTGCTGTGCTACCTCGGCGAGCGGCATCAATGGGGGGGTCTGTATTACCTGGGGCTGATGCTGGCGGCAGGTTTTGCCCTGTGGCAACAGTATCTGATTCGTCATCGTCAACGGGATGCCTGTTTTCAGGCGTTTCTTAATAATCATTATCTCGGAGCCAGTGTGTTTCTGGGATTGTTTCTGGAATACGCGTAAGCATGGCTTGCGCAGGAGTGACTATGCATATT
>WFOJ01000142.1 GCA_015488125.1 Mariprofundaceae bacterium | reverse complement strand
ATTGTAGATGGCCGATAAAATGCCACTTGATGCCATCCAGCCGACTCAACGAACGGGCTTTTTCCGCCAGTTCATGCGGACGGTTTTCAGCAAAACAGCGCACACCCTGCGACCACGCAGTTTCAATGGCCGTGATCGGTTTTTGCTTGCTGACGGCAATCAGGGTGATTTCATCAAGCGGGCGATGAGCGCGTTCGGCAGCCTGCGCCATACACTGACGCACATGTTCAAGTGAGGATGTTATCATATATTCAGAAACTATCGACATAAGGGATTTCTGTTGCTCCGGCTATGCCTCGCAGGCAGACGCAGGCGCTGGCCAGGTTGCAGGATGTTGTGAAGGTGGGGATTGGCACGCCGTAATAGCGCCACGCTCAAATGATGGCGCCGGGCGATCTTCCACAGCGAATCGCCTGGTTTTACCCGTGTAAAGCGTGGTGCTTCCATTGCCTGGCTGACATGGCTGATCGCATCCTGCGCCCTGTTCCATGGCGCATCATCGGGAATACATAATTGCAGGCTGACATGCTCGCCATAGCGTATGCGTTCCAGCTGGGGGTTGAGTCGCAACAGGGTTTCCGCTGAAAGATTCAGCGCCTTGCCCAGATGGGGAATATCAGCGCCACGGGTCTGCACCTGCCGAACAGGTATCGCCTCGGGAAAGCTGCGCAAACCTGTGTGCCGGGCATAGACCAGACTCAGAATATTTTTCACATAGGCTTTGCTGGCCCTGGGAGCGGGAAGCCTGTCCAGGCCATCAGCCGGTTGCCAGCCGCCCTGTTGCCGCAAAAACCTGGCCAGCCGTGCCGGGCCACAATTGTACGCCGCCAGTGCCAGTGGCCAGTATTCAAAGCGTTGGCGTAGCTGTTTCAGGTAACGTACCGCCGCCTGCGTGCTTTTTTCGACATGGCGCACATCATTCAACAGCGGCGAGCAGCTCAGCCCCAGGCTTTTGGCGGTGGCAGGCATGAACTGCCACAGGCCAGCCGCACCTGCCGCAGACACTTCATAAGGATCATATTTTGATTCAATGGCAGGAATCACCTCCAATGACAGCGGGCTGTGATTTTGCTGCAACACCTGTTCAATGCGACGACGCACCAGTCGGGAGTTATCAGCGATGGTTTTCCATGCATGTTCGGGAAACACTTTTTCAACGCGCTGCGCCAACATATGCAGATCATCCGCCGGCAAGCCCTGTAACAATACCGGCAGGCGCGGCGGTCTGACGCTTGCAGGCGCGGCGGGCGACGGAGGCGTCGTCACTTCGGCAGAAGTCACGGCGTTGGTGACTGCTTCCTGTGGTGGCGCGATAGCTTTGGCAGGAGGCTGTTTCACGGCGGCTTTGGTGCCGGTCTGATGATGCGGCACACAGGCGCTGAAGCATAACAGGCTGCCGAGCAGCGCCATCAGTTTACGCATGTTGCCCTCGCCACCATTGCCAGAGACGCGCCCTGGCCTGCTCACCTGTCATGCCCTGTTGCCGCCATTGACGCAGCGCCGTGGAAACATGGGTTTTCGCCAGCCGTTGGCCCTGACTGTCCGTCAGCAAGGGATGATGGGCATACAACGGCGCAGGATAACCGAGCAAGGCCTGTAACAGGCGGTGAATGGCGGTATGGGGCAGCAAATCCATGCCGCGAATAACATGGCTGATGCCTTGCGCGGCATCATCAATAACAACGGCAAGATGATAGCTGTAACGAATATCCTTGCGTCCGATCACCGGATCATCATGCAGGCTGACGGTATGTTGATGGCCCTCCATATCCTGCCAGTACAGTGGTTGCCCGGCGCAATCCAAAGCACGCTGACGATGTAAACGCCAGGCACAGGGTTGATGCCGCATGCGCACCTTGGCCTGCGCTGCGTCAAGCAGCGCACAACGTCCGGGGCACTGCCAGTCGCCGTCCGCTGGTGCTTGTTGCCGGAAATCGCTGCGGCTGCAAAAACAGGGGTAAATCAGTTGCCGCTGACGCAGCTCTGTCAGCGCTGCATCATAGGCGGCAGTACGCTGGCTTTGAAGCGGCGCTTCCTGATGCCAGTGAAAGCCGAGCCAGCGCAAATCTTCACGAATGGCTTCGATATACGGCTTGCGGCAGCGCGTATGATCAATATCTTCAATGCGCAGCCATATAAATGCCTGATGCGCCTGCGCCCATTGCTGGCACAGCAGGGCGGCGATGCCATTGCCTGCATGCAGATAACCTGTCGGGCTTGGTGCAAAACGGGTAACGGCACTCATTCTGCCGCCTCAAAAAAAGCGCGAACATCGGCCAGACTGGCAGTAATGCGGGCTGGCGGCAGGTTGTGGGCTACTTCCCGGCCATAGCGTTTCTGGTACAGCCGCGAATCCAGAATTGCCATCACGCCACGATCGTTGTGGTGGCGGATCAATCGCCCCACCCCCTGACGCAACACGGCCATGGCCTCGGGCAACTGAATATCTGTAAAACCATTGCCACCGTTCGCCTCGCAACGTTCGATACGGGCTTTGAGCAGCGGGTCATTCGGCGGTGCAAACGGCATTTTCTCAATAATCACCAGCGACAAGGTTTCGCCCGGCACATCCACTCCTTCCCAGAAACTGCGTGTACCACACAAAACGGAATGCGTATCCTTGCGAAAGGCCTCAAGAATATGATCGCGACTGCCATCAAGACCTTGTGTCAACACCTGCCAGGGCAAACGCACGGCCAGTTCCGGGGCAATGCTTTGCATGCTGCGCCATGATGTGAAGAGCACAAAAGCACGCCCCCTGGAAGCAAGCAACAACTGCTCCATTTCATCCACCAGCGCCCGCATGCCTGCATCGCTGCGGGGATCAGGTAAATGTCGTGGCAGATAGTTCAAAGCCTGTCTGGCATAATCAAATGGCGAGGTGTGGCTGGCTTCATGGGCTGCCTCCGGCAGGCCAAGACGCTGGCGAATATGCGCAAAGCTGTCCGACAGACGCAGCGTAGCCGACAGCAACACAAAAGACGCAGGTCGTGACCACAAGTGCTGTTGCAGCAATTCGCCAACTTCGACGGGCGCAGCCTGATAACGCAGGGTATCGCCTTCACCTTCTTCCCAGATGACAAAATCATCAGGCGGTTGCTGTAAAAAACGCAGATCAGCCAGCAGTTGTTCGCTACGGGCCGATAATTGCGCTGTGTTCTCATCACGTTCACGGCGCGATGCCATCATCTCATGCAGCGGTTGCCAGGCTTCCTGCACCGCAGTCAGCGATTGCTTGCCCCAGCATGCAAGCAGCGTACGCCCCTGCTCCAGCATGGCCTGCTGTAATTCTTCCTCATCCCCCAGTTCGTCCAGCGTTTCCTGCACATCGTTCAGCCAGCTGATCAGGCGTAATCGCCCCAGCGACAAACCGAAATGCTGCGTGGCCACATCAGGCAGGCTATGTGCTTCATCCAGTATGTAAGCATCAAATGCCGGTAGCACCTCACCGAATTCGCCGGACTTCAGCGCCGCATCAGCCAGCAGCAAACTGTGGTTGGAGATCACAATATCCGCATTCTGCGCCTTCTGGCGGGCACGCATCAGGGGGCAGTTGTGAAATTCGCGGCATTTGCTGCCGCTGCATTGTTCGGCAGTGGCTGTGACCATGGTGCCAATGCCTTTTTCAAAGGGATCAAACGGCAAATCGCCAAGATCGCCGGTGGATGTGCGTTCCGACCAGTCACGCACCCGCAGCAGCGGGCGATAATGATGGGATTCCAGCCGTGAACTGGTCAGCCAGGTATTAAGCCGTGCCGGACACAGATAATTACGCCGTCCCTTGATCAGGGCAATGCTGCGTCGCACACCACTGGCCT
>WFOJ01000141.1 GCA_015488125.1 Mariprofundaceae bacterium | reverse complement strand
GCGCTTAACCGCCTCTATCCAGAACGCTTCACGCTCCGCATTACCTTCAGGAATAGCCAATATCGACATCTTCACCTCCCATCAGTTACGATGCGGCGAATGCTGTGGCTTATATCGGAAAGCGGTAGATGAGGTTGGTTTGACGCTTACGTAGCAATCGTTTTTTTGCTTTAGACTTTTGAGCTCCCGGTACTGTTCAGCGACAATTACCCTGGCTAGGAGTCTGTCGGACTTTGATCAATCTACTGCGAAAAAGCGGATATTGGCCAAATATTCGCCCTGTTTTTGTTAAATAGCGCTGCTATTCGCCGCCAACAGGTCGTATATTTGACGCAATCCCGCTATTTCTCGTAACGATTGCCAAAGTCCGACAGACTCCGGGTTAGCGCGCCTAAAGGCGCACTTCCAAAAGATGAAGATGTTGGAAGTGAGGCTTTAGCCTCGCCCTTATAACTCAGTGTGATCATTTCCCGTTCCTGCGCGGAAAACGCCTGAGTGCCATCCGACAGGACAATCAACACAAAGCACCTGTTTATCAACACTGACCAGCACTGTGAAAGTTAAACGCATTGGTTTGTGATTCAAATCATACAGAAAGGCTACAGCAACCTGAAGCAACCATCTTGCCGCAGCAATTTTTTTTCTGCCTCCAGGTTTTTAAGCTCCCGATACAGGGTTTCATGTGCAAGGCCAATGTAACTGGCGACATCTTTGAGTGAAACAGTCAGATGAACGTCTTTTTTTGCATCCATGCGATGCCTGAGGAAAGCCATGATGCGTTCTTTTGCCGAGCGAATATTCTTGATTTCATTGATGGTACGAAGGTCGATAAGCTGTTGAGAGAATTGCCTGAGCAGGCCATTCATCGCACGGGGATTGCCTTCGAGGTGGGATAACAGTGTGGCTTTTTTGCATACCACAAGTTCGCAGTGTGCATCAGCAACAGCAGAGCAATGGTAGTAAGGGGAAAACAATGAGGCTTCGGCAAATGTCTCACCCGCCAAAGCCACATAAACCAGTGCCTGTTCACCTTCTATGGTATGCCGAACCAATTTTACCTTACCCGTTTTCAGGTAGTAAAAGTTGCTTACAGACTGCGCTTGATGAAACACATAATCACCCTTTGCCAGATGAATGATTTCTGATTTCAGATGGTGAAACATTGCATGCATTAAAGCGGTGGCCTTGGCACAAAGCAGCAGACATGGCCTGCGTCGCTAAAACGCACCTGACAGTTTTTCTCCAGGGTTTTCCGTAATCGTCGTCGTGCTCGCTGAATGCGTGATTTCACTGCCGGAAGGCTTATCTGATGCATGGTGGCAAATGCTTGCTGGCTCATGCCTTCAATGTCGCAACGGGTAATCACCTCGCGATCCTCCGGGGAAAGTTCAGAGAGCACGCGGGGCAGGCATTCCGATAGCGAAACAACAGCATCGGCCTCAGACGACTCCAAAGCAATATGGTCGGCCCATTCAATGGTGTCGTGGCTCAGGCGGTAACGATCAATCAGCGTGTTACGCGCCACCCTGAAAAGCCACGCCCGTACATTCTCCAACTGGCAAAACTGCTCTCTTTGCAGCATCGCTTTTTCAAACACCTGTTGCAAAACATCCTCGGCATCCGAACTGTTGCCAAGCCGGGTGATCAGCCAGCGACGCAGTTCAGCTTCGTATGCTTTCCATGCGTTGATCAGACAATGATATTCCGGCGTTGCCTTACTCACTTTTCCTCCTTCTCTCCGGGAACAGATACACGAGCACAAAAACTTCTGTTGTTGCCGCGCATTGTGATACTGTTGGGGAAAAGTAGCAGTTTTCATCACGAAAGCAAACGGACGATGGCATAACCTCCCAGCGTCAGCCAGACAAAAAGTAAAGCAGCCAGAATGAAGGGTTTGCTGCCGATTCCCTGAAGTTTTCGCAGACTGGTTTCCATGCCCAGCGCCGTCATTGCCATGGTCAGCAAAAACTGATCGCCCTGTTGCACAGATGTCACCCAGGCTTCAGGGAACCAGTGCGCAGAGTTGAGCAATACCATGCACAAAAAGCCGACTGCGAACCATGGTATGCTGCTCCCTGCATGCACGGTTTCTGACGATGCCTTTATTTTACTTCCTGCCCACCACCATCCGATCAGCAATAATGCCGGAACAATGAGAATAACGCGTGTCATTTTGACGATAACAGCATCATTGCAGACATCACGACTGATATTACTGGCAGCGCCTGCAACCTGGGCAACTTCATGCACAGTCGCACCGATATAAATGCCCCAGTTATGCTGACTGAGTTCCACAACATGAAGCTGAAACAACAGGGGGTAAAGAAACATGGAAAGGCTGCCAAACAACACAACAGTGGCAACGGCAGCACTGGTATGATGAGCTTTGGCTTTGACGACAGGCTCAAAGGCCATGATGGCAGCAGCTCCGCAAATAGCACTGCCTGCGCCTGTTAACATGGCAGTTTCACGCTGCATTCCGAGTACATAAACGCCAAAAAGATAAGCAAGTAATAATGTGCTGGTCATCATGATGCCGGCTGCCAGCAAACCATGCCAGCCAATGATGGCAAGCTCCTGTACGGTGACATTGAAGCCATAAAGGATAATAGCCAGCCGGAGAATACGCCGCGCTGTGAAACTGATGCCAGGCAGCCATGCCCGGGGAAGTTTGTGGTGCAGGGTGCTGGCATAAGCCATGCCGATCAGAATGCCGATAATTAAAGGACTGATGGCAAGCTGTTGCAACCAGGGCCATTGGCTGATCGTTCGGGCTGCCAGTGCAAACAGGGTGACAAACAATATGCCATTGATGCTGTCGGCACGATTTTTTTTACTGAACATGAGTCACTCCTTAGGCTGTGTTGACATTTCATTCCGCGTCGCTGCTGAGTCGATTTTTTCTCTTCCAGGGCGTGGTGAGCGTGGTATAGCAATAAGCGAAGCACAACGCAGGAAGAGGGAAAAATCGGCCAGCCCTTCGGGTTAAGCAGAAAATCGCGCCACTCATCGTTGCAAATGGGCTTATTTGACGCTGCCAAACCACGCCATTTGCACCTTGATTGGCACGATTTTCTGCTTAACAGCAACGCGGAATGAAATGTCAACACAGCCTGGCAAAACAAGGAAGTTATTTTGTCTCCCGAACATCCGGCCGGAATACTGGGCGGCAGAAAGGCTCATGAATAACGATGATTTCTTATGAATTATATCATTATTTGCAATACC
>WFOJ01000140.1 GCA_015488125.1 Mariprofundaceae bacterium | reverse complement strand
TGCCGCATCTGGTTGGCACCCAGTGCAGGAAAGGAATGCTTAATATCGCGCCAACACCACAAGGCTTTGCACACGAAGGAAAAGATTATCACGAATCGGACATTAACCTGTTCTACATGGATATTCGCCATAATGCGCAAATCCGTTTGCGAAAATTTCATCAGCAACATCTCAATGAATAACATGTCTTGATTTGAAAACTCGTGGTCGCACCCACCACCCCATCATGGCCGCCGCTCTTGCTCGGTGTGATCAAGGCACAGATTCTGCCTATGTGTAGATTACCACTAGGAATGGTGCGCGGTACAGGATTCGAACCTGTGGCCTTCGGCTTCGGAGGCCGACGCTCTATCCAACTGAGCTAACCGCGCTCGTACACACCATACCGCTGTGTACTGCCAAATGAACGTCATTTTTCGGAAATCAACGCTCTATCCAGCTAAGCCAAAGGTGTCTAAGAAAAAGAAAGCCATCCTGACGGATGGCCGGCATCTGGTGGAGGCGGCGGGATTCGAACCCGCGTCCGGAAACCATCAGCCTGCAGTTCTACATGCTTAGTCCGTTCGGGTAGCACTTCCGGATAACAGAACGGACAAAGCAATCCGGAAGTCGTCTCGTTATATCTGATTTCTGCACCACGATCCCCCGGTAACAGAAACGATCCCATCTTGATGGCCCCGGTAGTCCAGGCGATGGGCAACCTGAACAGCGGGGTCACTTACGCTGCGTAAGCGAGTTCTACGTCGTCGTTAGCAATTAATGCTAGTGGTCTGGGTAACGGAAGAACCATCCCGGCATGCCCCACAGGGTTCAGCATCTCCGTCGAGACCAGTCGCCCCCGTGATCACGAAACAGGCGTAGTCCTGTCACCGTGTCAGCGGCGCGCACTCTAGTTGATTCACCTGAAAATAGCAATTACCGGATGCAGCTGAAAACAAGGTAACTTTGCTTGCTGCTCCAATCGTGTTGTTTCTTCTCCACCGGATCACACACTGCTTGTTCTTTTCTGAACAGGCGGGCATGGTGCATCTCCGTACGAGCAAAACACGCAGCAATCGCCATCTTTGGGCTTAAGTAGTGCGTGGCATTGCTCACATTCGTAAAACCATTGGCAGGTATCGTCCGGCATGATCTCTTTTTTGCGATGACCGCAAACAGGACAGGTGATGGTGGATTCAGTGATCATAGGTGTTCTCCACTTGTTGAAAAAAGCCAGGCAACAGCGACCTGAAGGGTTTCTGGTTTCGCAGGCACACAGCCCCGCCTTGGTTTGCTGAACAACAAAATCTTTCATGGCTACTGCCCTGCCAGCGGCCAATGCTGTGCGCCAGGCTGATTCGGAAATATCAAAGCAGTGACATAGCATTTTCCGTTGACCAGGTTGAAATGCCCGCAAGCTGCTTTTAGGTATTCGGTTGGATGCGGAGAAATAACCGATATGGCAATCGCGGTTGGCGCAGTATGCGTAATCACCACCGGCGATATATCGGTTCTCCGGTGCGCACACCTGATGCAGCATGGTTCGCAGACTGACAGGAACACAGTTGCGACCGCATTCAGGACATTGCATTCGTATTGTTTTCGAGCTTGTGTGACAACAAACGCAGGACATGGTCAGGTAGAACCCCTGCCTGTTTCACAATACCCTTCCCGCTCTTTCCCGAAATGTGCATAAATGATCAAAACAAGAAAGTAAAACCAGTACAGGTAGTAAAACGGCATCCAGATGGCCACCCCAGGCTGACGCCCCAACGACACCAAGCAGCATGACCAGTACGGGCGTAAAGCTGCGGCAGTGAATACGGTCTTTTTCATGTTGTTCGCCTTATTTGATCAGATAGGGCAGTAAAGAGGGCGAAATCAGCAGTAAAATAGCTATGCCGCTCAGCACCCACAGAAGAATTGGCTTCCTGGGCGGGCAACCATTGGCAAGGCACACCTTTCTGCCTTGCCAGTGTTGCCATCCTGCCCAGGCAATCAGGGCAAGGGTGATGGCAGCGAATATGGGGCGGTAGGGTTCCATAGCGATGAATGCAGAGGCCGAGCCCAAACCCAGTGCTACTACTACAAGCGGGCCGATACAGCAGGCTGATGCCAGGCCTCCGGTGATCACTGCACCAATCAATGGCGCGTTGTTCCTTGTTGCTTCAGGTGTTGTCATTCCATTTTCTCCAGTGCATGTAGAATAGGACAGGAATCACCATCCCCGGTTTTTTCACATTGTTCGGCGAGAGCCAGCAAGGTTTGGCGTATGTGGCTGAGTTTATAAATGCGCGCTTCAATGTCCGCCGCTTTGGCTTGCGCTATCGCTTTCACCTCGGCACATGTCTGACCATTCGGGTTGATGGCAAGCAGTTGGCGAATTTCTTCAAGGGTAAAGCCCAGCGCTTTTGCCTGTGCGATGAAATGCAATCGCATAACATCCTCGGCGGAATACTGACGGTAACCAGATGGCGTGCGTATGGCCGCTGGAAGCAATCCGCGCCGCTCGTAATAACGCACGGTATCAACAGATACACCTGCCTTTCGGGATAGTTCACCAATCTTCATGGGCGAACAATAAACCATGGAGTATGCTCCAAAGTCAAGCGCGATCTGACCTCAGACACGGTGTGGACAACCATCTGTGATCAGCATATCATGGGCAGACTATCGGAGGCGAGCATGCATATTGGTATTCCGCGTGAAATCAAAAATGGCGAACACCGCGTTTCGCTCACACCAGCTGGCGCAGCCAGACTGGTGCAACACGGCCACAGCGTCATGGTGGAACACAACGCAGGCGTGGACAGTGGTTTTGACGACGCACGCTACCAGCAGGCAGGCGCCATCATTGTCGATGCCAAACAGGCATGGGCCTGCCCCATGGTCGTCAAGGTGAAAGAGCCGCTGCCTGCAGAATACGGCTATTTGCGTTCGGATCTGATGCTGTTGACCTATCTGCATCTCGCCGCCTGCCCTGAGTTGCAACAACATCTGCTTGATGCCGGGGTTTGCGCCATTGCCTATGAAACCGTACAAACTGCGGATGGTGCCTTACCCCTGCTGGCACCCATGAGTCAGATTGCCGGACGTGTCGCCGTGACCATGGGCATGCACTGGCTGATGCGCGAAAACACCACTGACAGCCCCGGCGCAGGTCGTATCTGTGGCGGTATTGATGGTGTCGAACCGGTGAGCGTGCTGATCATCGGTGGTGGTAATGTTGGCAGCCATGCGGCACAACTGGCGGCAGGAATGGGCGCGATCATCACCGTCGTTGAGGCCAACAGCCAACGCGCCGAACAATTGCGTCAGCAATGGCCGACGTGGCGCATCATCGCCCCGGCGGCGCTTGATGAAGCACTGCCACACAGCCAGCTACTGATCGGCGCCGCCCTGATTCCCGGTGCCAGAGCGCCGCAACTGCTCAACCACGAGCATCTGGCCAGCATGGCGGATGGCAGCGTCTTTGTCGATGTTGCCATTGATCAGGGCGGCATCAGCGTCAGCAGCCACCCAAGCTCATATGATGCGCCGCTTTACCGGCAACACGGCGTGCTGCACTGCTGCCTGCCCAATTTACCCGCCGCCGTGCCCGTATCCAGCACCCAGGCGCTGACCACTGCCACCCTACCCTATATTATTGCCTTGGCCGACCTTGGTCTGGAGCGCGCCTGTCAGCAAAAGCCGGAACTTCGGCACGGCATTAACCTGCACCATGGCCAGATCATTCATCCGGCGCTGCGCGCATAGCGTTTAATGCAAACGAAAGCGCATGATAAAGCGAATATCCACCGGCGCAGCCAGATACGCTGGAGGCGGCGGCAAGGGGCACGCATCCGCCACCGCCCGCAAACTGGCTTTACGCAAACCCGGCGCGCCACCATGCGCGGTCATGGAGGCCACGCTGCCATCGCTGTTCAATCGCAAACTGACTTCCACATCCCCTTCCTGATGCCGCCGTCTGGCTCGGCGCGGATAACGCTTGAATGCTTCGATATGCGCCATCAAACGCTCAATATAGTGTTTTCGTTCATCAGCGGCATGTGACGGAGGCATTGCCGCAGCTTTGGTAACAGCCACAGGAACTGATGCAGGCTGCTTCGCCGGACGAGGAGCGGCGCTTACCGGAGGACTACCCTGTCTTGTTACTGAAGCCGCTGCCGGACTGACGGTAGCATGCTTAACAACAGGCCTTTGATGCTGTCGCTTGTGACGAAGACGTGGCTTACGCCGTGGCAGAGGCGGTTTTTTATGGGTTGCGCTGCCCACAGGTGCAGCCACAGGCTGTTGGGTTGCCACCTGCACCATACTGATGGTTATCACCCGCTCTGCTTCATGCTGCGGCCCGGGCATGGCGACATACTGATCTGCCAGCCAGAATGCCGCTGCATGCCCGAGCAGAGAAAACAGAAACGCTGGCAGCCAGTACCAACGCGGATGCAATGGCATCAGAAGCTGGCACGCACCTGCAAAAATGCGCTGCGCCCTTCGCCTGCCATGCGCGTCCCGGTAGCCACGGCAGAAGCCTGCCCGGCCGCATTGGCTGTCACCCGGTTATAGCCCCCCAGATGCGGACGGTAAAAACGATTCAGCACATTATTCACGCCTGCCATCAGGCTGATGTCGCGCTTCAGCTCATAACGTCCATGTATGTGAAACAGACTGTAACCCGCGCTTGCCTGTTCGGCATTGGTCGTCGAAACTTTCGATTGACGGGCATAAAACACCCCTTCCGTGGTCAATGACCAGTCATCCCCGGCAAACCAGGTGGCCGCCACCCTGCCATTGAGTGGCTCAATCCGGTACAAATAGTCCCCGATGTCCCGACGCTTGCCCTGCACCCAGGAAATCGTTCCTTCGAGCAGTGCTGACTCGCCAACATCCACGGCAAGCCCTGCATCCGCACCGTATAACGCCGCGCTGACGTTGCTAAATTGCAATGGCACACAGAAGGGGTCCTGCGGATGCAGACCGCAGAAATTGCCGCCTCTGAGCATATTGCCCTGCATGGCGCGGAGGTTGAGCGCCGTACCGTTGGCAATCGGCGTACCCTGAATATAGTTATCAATCCGCTTGTAGAACACATGCGGCGTAAATCGCACGCCTGCTGACTCCCAGTTCATGCCCACATCGACATGCCAGGCTGTTTCAGGCTTTAAGGCCACATCACCGATATAGGTACGCTGATCGGCAAGCCCTGCCGTGGATTCCAATGGCGACCACAGATAGCGTTCCTGGTATGATGGCGCCCGTTGCTTGCGCGCCAGCCCCAGCGTGAAGCTTAATGCATCGTTCACCGTCTGCGTCAGCTTCAGCGTCGCGTCCACCAGATTATCGCTACGGTGGCGTGAACTGTTGTTGAACGCCGTCGCCAGGCTATTGGCAGCCGTGGCCATCATGCCGCTCAGCCCCTGCGCGCTGACCGTACCGGCGTACATATTCACCCGGCTGTAACGCAGCCCCGCCTGCACGGCAAGGCCATCGCCCGTGTCCGTCTGCCACTGCACAAAACCGCCAAGGCGATCACGCCGGATGGCGTTATAATTCCGCAACAAAAACGCGCTGCTGCCGGGATCAAACACATCTGCCTGATGGCGCGCCAGCCAGGCTTCAGCACCAAAACTCAGGCGACTGTCCGCCAATGGCAATTCACCCTTGAAGGTCGCCGCCGTACTTTTGGCATGGGTCAGTGCGTAGCGACGCATGGGCATGCCCATCATCCCCAGCATTACTGGCGCACTGCGCTGGCTGTAATTATCCATTTTGTGGTCGGTATTGCTATAGCGCAGATTCATCTGCCAGCGCAGGCCGTCAGTGGCAGGTGCATGCACAAAACTGAAGTTAAATGTATTGCCACGGACACTGCTGATATCCATCGGCAAGGCAGGCGTGCCACTATTGGCCACATTTTCTCTCGTATAACCAAGCGTTGCCGTGCCCATAGCCGAGCGATATGCCCAGTCAGCTCCCAGGCTGTGCCGCTGATACGCGGTGGGCACAATATACCTGCTGTTACCTGCCTGCATATCCTGCCCCTGCTCGCTGCTGCCCTGCAATTGTAGACGCTGATGCGCGGAACTCATACCCAGTTCACCGCCCAGCGTCCAGGCTTTGTTATTGCTATCATAACCGCCAAGCAGATGCCCATGCGCCTGCCACGCATCGCCTGCTGACCATGGCAGCGTGCGGCTCCTGGCCTGAATCGTGCCGCCTAAGCTCTCCGCCCCCTCGCTTACCGGCGATATACCCCGGCTGACGCGAAGTGATTGCAGCCGTGAAGCCGCCAGGTGACTCAACGGCGGATCCATCCAGTTCGGCCCGGCTGGCGCAATATTCAGGCCGTCAAGCTGCGTATTCAGACGTGAACCGAATAAGCCGCGATATTGTGAAATCCCCGTCAGCGGGCCGTTTTTATTGCTGTTAGCCCCCGGTGTCAGAGCCAGATAATCGCTGACATCCGGAGGAAGGTAGTCGCGATCTTCCGGCAACACCACCGCCGCCTCGGCATGATTACCCGATGCCGTAGCCCCGACATCAATAACAGGCAATGACTCACTGGCTGCCGCAACGAACGGCGCGGCAAGCAGCCAGGTCAGCCACATGCCATTG
>WFOJ01000139.1 GCA_015488125.1 Mariprofundaceae bacterium | reverse complement strand
TAGCTCAGCTGGGAGAGCAACGGTCTTACAAACCGTAGGTCACAGGTTCGATCCCTGTTTCGCCCACCATTGGAGCGGTAGTTCAGTTGGTTAGAATGCCGGCCTGTCACGCCGGAGGTCGCGGGTTCGAGTCCCGTCCGCTCCGCCACATTAGCGGTCCATAACACCTCAGGAAAGTCGGTAGTCCTTGTGGCTGTCGGCTTTTTTGTTTTGCGATACAACCGGCTTCATACACATATCAACTGCACGGGTAAAAACGCTAACGAGCCACTTGCCATAAGCGCATCGCCAAAAGGCTGTTGACGATTTTCCGTATCCCGTTTTACCGATCAACAAGACCAATACGTGGTGGGAAACATGGCCATCACCCCTGTGTTTGTAATAACCTCATGCACCATGAGGATACATTAAATCTTTCATAACCTGTTGTGTTCATTATACGTTATGGTGTTTATAGGAAGTGAGGCATGCTTGGTTTTTCTGCATCCATGATCGAATCGCGTCTTGGCAGGGATCATCATCTGGTGAAGGTATAGCGTTTATCGGACTGGGATTGCTTTGCAGTGATTCTGAAAGATGTATACGCCCGTAGAGTGCCTGTGGGCGGGGGGGTTCCCTATGATCCGCTGAAAATGTTTCGCGCGATGATTCTGCAGGCATGGCACGGCTTGTCTGATCCGAAGATGGAAGAAACACTGAAGGTGCGGATGGATTTCATCTGATTCACGGATTTTGATGTTGCCGGTCCGGTTCCCGATGAGACAAGCATTTGCCGTTTCCGCGGTAGATTGATCAAAATCCGACAGCCTCCGAGAGGCATTCTCATTAAAACCATCCATTGGGCATGGCGGGAGGCGCCTGATGGATTGGTGCACTTTGAACACGCCTCAACAGGACAAAAAACCAAAAAGAAATGAGATTCGACCGGGCAGACAACGGTGAAAAGCTCCAAAACATCGCAAAAAAAAGCTCAAAGCCGGGTAAACAGGATGTGCAGAAGTCTTAATGCTGCACTTCTCTGTCGTCGAACCATAGCCTTGCCAGGTGATATGCAACCGATCACAAGCGGAATCCTCCTGACTTTTGAGTTTCCCTTATCAACGGGTACCATTGGCGGCTGAATTCAATAGGCAAGAACCGCTGCCTTGTATGTGATGTCAAGGCAGCGGTTCTGAACAAGGTGAGACTATGCTTTATGTTGCTGTGCGCGCTGCACGCAAGGCCGGAGATCTGATTGCGCGGGCCTTTGAAGAAGGGGCCAAGCTCAACGTGCATGAGAAAAAGGATCGTGATTTCGTGACCGACATCGACGAGAAGGCCGAGCAGATAATCCTGCGCGAACTTCAGCGGCATTACCCTGCTCATGGCTTTGTGGCGGAAGAATCCGGCAGTACCAATCCACAGGCGGATATTCAATGGTATATTGATCCGCTGGATGGCACCACCAATTTTATTCACGGATTCCCGCATTTTGCCGTCTCCATTGCCGCCTGGGAAGGTGGGCGGCCACTGCTGGCCGTGGTGCATGATCCCATTAAAAATGATGTGTTTGAGGCCAAACGCGGCAATGGTGCGTTTCTGAATCGTCGGCGTTTGCGCGTTACTACTGTTGAACGCACGGAGCATGCGATTTTCGCTTCCGGACTGCCACCGTATCGTCGCAAGGAACAGATCGACAGTTTTCAACAGCGCATGGATCGTTGCATGCGGCACACTGAAGGCTACCGCCGTGCCGGTTCAGCGGCACTGGATCTTGCCTATGTTGCCGCCGGACGGCTGGATGCCTACTGGGAAGGCGGTCTGTGCGCCTGGGATATTGCCGCTGGCATACTGCTGGTGCAGGAAGCTGGTGGTATTGTCAGCAGTATTGATGGCCGCGCCGTTGATCTGGACAAGGGTGATGTCTTGTGTGCCAATGCCCGGCTGCATCGTGAATTTTTGCGCCTGCTGCGTCAGCCATCAGCGGATGAGGAAAAATGATGCCGGCGCTCAGTGAGGCAGATGCCATCATCGTCGGCGCCGGCGCTGTGGGCATGGCAGCGGCACTGGCGCTGCGTCATCATGGCTGGCGTGTTGCCTTGCTGGAGCAGCGACCTCCTGAACTCGTCTCGCGTTCGCCAGAGCGCGTGATTGCATTATCAGCAGGCAGTTGCCAGCTCCTTGATTCACTCGGTGTGTGGGCGGATATTGCAGCGCAAGGTGTCGGCCACATCCGCCATATTCGCGTCACTGATGCGGGTAATCAGCCCACTGTCTCCCTGCATCATTATGAAATACACAGCGACGCGCTGGGCCATGTGGCGGAAATGCCGCATATTCTCGCCCCCATGTGGCAACGCCTGAACGATTGCTGCTATTGTCCGGCACGCATTACTGATATGAGCATGGATGATCATGGCGTTGAGCTGCGTTTTCAGTATGAGCAACAATCGCACCGGCTGCGCGCCCGTTTGTTGCTGGCGGCAGATGGCACACACAGTCAGATCCGGCGTATGAGTGGCATTTGTACACGCGGCTGGCCACATAATCGCTTTGCCATTGTGGCCAGCGTGCGCTTTTCCTGCCCGCATCAGGATACAGCCTGGGAGTGTTTTCGGCGCAGCGGGCCGCTGGCCTTGTTGCCCATGGCCGATGGCCGTTTATCGCTGGTGTGGGCGGTGGATGCCGCAGAAGCAGCCACGCTGTTACCGATGGCAGATGACGCGTTTGCCAGGGCGCTGCGCGTTGCCCTGGCGGAAATCCCTGCCTGTCGCGCCCTGGGCGAGATCAAAAGTGTCGGTCGGCGAGGCTGTTTCCCCCTAACCTTGCAGGTAGCCAGTGAGCTGCGCCGGGGGCGCACGCTGTTGATCGGCAACGCCGCCCACAGCATTCATCCGGTGGCCGGGCAGGGCATGAACCTTGGCTTGCGTGATGTAGCTGATTTCATCGAATTACTCAAAGGCGAGGCCGCGCCTGATTCTTCGGTATGCCTGGATCATTATACGCAGCGACGCGCTGCTGATATTGCGCTGGTCACTGCTTTTACCGAGGGGTTGCTGGCCGCGACAGCGCCCGAAACTGCGCCTGCCCGTTTGTTTCGAAAACTTGGCATGCGGGCTTTGCAGCCGCGCACGCCGCTTAAATCCATGCTTCTTGAACACGCGGCGGGGGTGCGCTGATGACGACGACACAAGCGGATCTGGTTATTGTCGGCGGCGGCATGGTCGGCCTGATGCTGGCTTGCGCCTTGCGTCACAGCGGGCTGCATATGGTTATTGTTGAGCGTGGTGAGCCGCCAGTGCGTTATTCACTGGATCGTGACTGTCGGGTGTCTGCCATTGTGCGTGGTAACCAACTGGCTTTGCAGGGCATCGGTGCCTGGCCTTATATCGCCCCTCTGGCTGAACCGATTCGCCGCATGCAGGTGTGGGATGCGCATCACCCCGGCGGCATTTGCTTTGATGCCGCAGAAATTGAAGCCCCGGCATTGGGCTGGCTGGTGGAAAACAGTGTCTTGCAGGCTGGTCTGCGTGAAGCGATTGCCGACAGCAGTAATGTCAGTATCTGGTCACCCGCGACCCTGAGCGGCATGCAGCACCATGCCACGCATAAGCTGTTGCAGCTTGAAGATGGACGGCAACTGATTACGCCATTGGTCGTCGGCGCTGATGGCGGACGCTCATGGCTGCGTCAGCAGGCAAGCATTGATATCTGGCAGCGGGATTATCGGCAGTCGGGCATTGTGGCCACCATCGCCCTGCAATACCCGCACCATGACATGGCTTGTCAGCGCTTTTTGCCCACCGGCCCGCTGGCCGTGCTGCCCATGCAGGGGCGGCTGGCCTCGATCGTCTGGAGTGCGGAACAGCCGCTGGCGGATGAACTGATGGCCATGGATGATGCAGCCTTTGC
>WFOJ01000138.1 GCA_015488125.1 Mariprofundaceae bacterium | reverse complement strand
GCCGGGCAAAGCATTGCTGCTCGACGTAGCGACGCAGAGCAGGGTGAGGGAGTCGTGCCAGCAGCGCATCGGCAAAGGCAAAAATCAGCATCTCCTGACTCATGGCCTCGCTGATGCCACGAGAGCGCAGATAAAAGCGTTGCGCTTCATCGAGCTGGCCGACGGTTGCGCCATGGGCGCAGCGCACGTCATCATGATCAATTTCCATTTCCGGTTTGGTATCAACCTGTGCCGTGCGCGAGAGCAGCAAATGATCGCTGCGCTGCCTGGCATCACTGCCGCATGCGCCCTTGTGCACATGCACGCTGCTGTTGCACACGGCATGGCTGTGTCCATCGAGTACACTGCGCATGTTTTGTTCGCTGCGCGTGGCTTTGGCCATATGGGCGATATGCACATGATGATCCACATGCTGCGATGCAGCCAGTTGCATCAGGGTATTGACCTGACTGGCTGCGCCTTCGCCGGATAACTGCACAGCGGTGTCCATGCGTACCAGGGCACCACCAAGCTCAATATGATGCGCGCTGAACTGGCTGTTTTCCGCCTGTTGCACATGCAGGCCGCCGATGTGCCAATCGCTTGCCGCCAGTTGTTGCAGGCGGCTGAGCGTGGCTGTGGCCGCCGCTTCCAGTTCCACCTGCCAGTATGCCGTGCGCAAACGTGGCTGACCGCTGCTGATGGCTACATCATGGGCAATCACATCGGCATGGGCGCCCTTGCCCAGATGCAGGCGGTGGCGCACATGGCTATGGCCGCTATCGTCATGCAGATGCAGGATCAGCAAGGGCCTGGGTAAAGACACGCCTGCGGCCAGTCGCAGACAAACACCATCCTGCATCAGGGCGGCATTGAGTGGATCGAAGGCGTGAAACAAGGGGCTGTGTTGCGCCGGTGCGGGCAGGCGTTCGCTGGCCGTGGCGCCATCCATCTGCGACCAGGGAACCATTTCCACGCCGGCAGGCAGCTGATCACTGGCAGCATGCAGCTGACCACGGAAGATAACGATGCGCAGCGCCTCCAGTCCGTCGATGCTTGGCATATCATCAGGCAATGCAGTTTTGCTGTCGGCAGGTGAACCTTGCCGCCAGTTGTTGCCCATGATCTCATGGATGGATTCAATATCGGTATATTTCCATAATTCTTGATGCCTGTCGGGCAGGCCGGTGCGACGCGCCAGTTGCCGCATCTTCTCGCGCCATTGCTGCCATGATTCAGTCATGCGCAGCCTCTTGACGCACCCAGTCGTAGCCCCGTGCCTCCAGTTCTTTGGCCAGCGCGGCATCGCCGGATTTGAGAATGCGACCATCGGCAAACACATGCACCACATCCGGTACAATATAATCCAGCAACCGCTGATAATGGGTGACCATGACGATGGCGCGATCCGCGCTGCGCAGGGCATTGACGCCGCCAGCTACCACGCGCAAGGCATCAATATCCAGCCCGGAATCGGTTTCATCCAGCAGCGCCAGCGACGGTTCCAGCACTGCCATCTGAAAGATTTCATTGCGTTTCTTCTCGCCGCCGGAAAAGCCTTCGTTGACCGAGCGGGAAAGAAAACTTTCATCCAGCTCCACCAGTCTGGCCTTTTCTTTCACCAGTTGAAGAAAATCAAAGGCATCCAGTTCACCCTGACCCTGATGCTTGCGTTTGGCATTCAGGGCAGCCTGCAACAGCACGGTGTTGTTCACGCCGGGGATTTCCACCGGATATTGAAAGGCCAGGAACACCCCCGCCCAGGCGCGTTCTTCCGGCGACATAGCCAGTAAATCCTGCCCTTGAAAGCTGACGCTGCCCTGGGTGACTTCATAGCCTTCACGCCCGGCCAGCACATTGGAGAGCGTGCTCTTGCCAGCGCCATTTGGCCCCATGATGGCATGCACTTCGCCTGCCTTGACATGCAGGTTCACCCCGCGCAAAATGGGCTTGCCATCGACCTTGGCATGCAGGTTTTCAATGTTCAGCATGGTATGTTCAATCCTTTACATGTATTCATCCGACCGCGCCCTCCAGGCTTAATTCCATCAGCCGGTTGGCTTCCACAGCAAATTCCATGGGCAGCACATCAAACACATCCTTGCAGAAACCGTTGACGATCATGCTGATCGCATCTTCCTCCGCCAAGCCGCGCTGCTGGCAATAGAACAACTGATCTTCAGCAATGCGTGAGGTGCTGGCTTCATGCTCCAGCGTGGCGCTGGG
>WFOJ01000137.1 GCA_015488125.1 Mariprofundaceae bacterium | reverse complement strand
TTCTTTCTGCTTGCTCACCGGGTTGGTGGCGCAGGCGCTCAACAGCACGGATAGCAGCAAGACATAGTGAATAATTTTCATGGCTTCCACTCCATATCCTGGGGACTGTGTAAGGCAAGATAAAGACGACCCTGACGTGAAGTACGGATCCGCCCGCGCACACGCATGCCTTCGCTGACATGCGCTATCGCCGGTGGCGCATCAAACAACGCACGGTAACGGCGCGGCACACTGACCTTCAGTCGGCCAAAGCGAAATACCCAGCCATGTTTGTCCAGCTTTTTCCCCATCACGCCGTCAACAACGCGAAACTGGCCAACATGCTTTGCCGAGACGGCATCGGCAGTCAGCACCGCAAACCTGTCTGTTCGCCAGATGCCACGATGAGCGGCAATGGCCTGATGCTCCAGTTTCAGTAACGGTTCAGTCCATTTGATGTTGGGTGAAAAAGTATAAACATGGGCGTAACCCTCAGCAACAAGCCAGCCATTGATCCAGTCACCATCGCGTGACCAGACCTGTGCCAGCGTGCGGCCATAGCGATCCTTGCGCTGGCGGTCGAATGCCAGCCGCACCAGTTGCCCGGCGATTCTCGAACGCAGGGCGCGTGCTGCCGCCTCGCCCATGGGCTGCCCCGGTTCATCGCCATGGGCTACTTCCGGCGTGTTAATGCCCAGCAAACGAATACGCTGCCCCCGCCTGGTCATAAACGTATCGCCATCAAAGACGTATTTCACCTGCACCCACTGCGCCTGCGATACCACCGACACACTGCCACCCGCCCAGAGCGGCACGGGCGCGAACAGGGCGAGGGTAAGCAGCAGTCCGCCGTTAAGCCTGAAGCGAACCCACCAGCTCTTCATATGCCGCTATACCATGTTGTTGCAAATAATCCTTCAATCCCTGAACGATGCTGCCGCTCATCAGCGGATCGTAAAACAGGCCGGTGCCGATACCCAGCGCCGTTGCGCCAACAAGGGCAAATTCCAGCGCGTCATGCGCATTGCAAATACCGCCCTGCCCCAGCACCGGAATGTCATGCTGCTGACACAACTGCCGCAACTGAAACAGCTTCCACAGCGCTACCGGCTTAATCGCCGGACCGGAAAGACCGCCTGAAATATTGGCCAGCACCGGCTGCCGCCGTTCAAGATCAACCGCCATGCCAACCAGCGTGTTAATAACGGAAAAGCCATCGCTGCCAGCTTCAAAACATCGACGGGCAGTACTGACAATATCGGCGTTATTCGGCGATAATTTGGTGATCAGCGGTTTGCGGGTGGCCGGACGCATGGCTTCCACGACTTTTGCCGCCATCACCGGATCGTTGCCAAAGTGTACGCCGCCCTCTTTCACATTCGGGCAGGAGATATTGATTTCGATGGCCGTCACCGGCGAATCATCAAAAATACGGGCAACCTCGGCGTATTCTTCCGGCGAAGTACCGTTGGCATTGGCCCAGAACTGCGTTTGCTCATGCGGCAAACGCGGCAGAATATGATCCACCACATGGCGTGCGCCGGGGTTTTGCAAGCCAATGGCATTGAGCATCCCCGATGGCGTTTCATAAAGGCGATGCGGCGCATTGCCCAGACGTGGCTCCAGCGTGGTTCCCTTGAGAATCACCGCGCCGATATCGCGGTAGTCAAAACCTTCAAGACGAGGGTATTCCTCGCCAAAGCCGACACAGCCGGAGAGCATCACCAGCGGTGTCTGCAAACGCAGTCCGGCAAAATTCACAGCCAGGTCAGGCATTACTGTTCTCCTCATGCGTCGTCCCCAGCCACCGCGATGCCAGCAGGTGAGAAGCGGTGAGTATCAGCCATAAGGCGGCAATGGGCAGGATGACAACCTGCAATATGAAAATGGCAATATACGCAGCCACCAGATCCAGCAGCGCCTGAATCAGTTCGCCGGCATGACGCACCACGACAGCAAAGGTTTGCTTCATCCATTCCATCTGTTTGCTCGCTTCATCAAGATGCTGACGCAGGCCATCAGGCAGCAGCTTGTCCAGCAAGCCCGATTGCGCTGTCGTCGATGACTGAATGTTCAGCGCGCTTGTACCGGGCACCAGACGCAATACCTCCTGCGCCTGTTCGATACGCGGCGCGAACAGACGCTGATAACTTTCGTCGAACACAACCGATGATGCAGGCAGCATCAGGCGCAACAACACGAAGATCACGGCCAGGCGCACCAGCCAGTATTGCACGCCTTTGGGTCTGGCGGGAAAACAGGCACTGAGCGCCGCCAGGGCAAAAGCAAGCGCCGCCAGCAGCAAGGCGTTCTCCTGACTGATTTCCAGCGATGCCCGTTGTACGCCAATCGAAATCAGGGCAAATACCAGTACATCCGAGGTGCGCTCAAGCATATCATTCAGCGGATCAAGCACTTGCCCGACGGCAATGCTCATGCCTACGCCCGTGGGAGAAATCAGCAGTTCGGATTCCTGCACCACTGACACCACCGCATTGGCGCTGCGCACCATAGCGTAAGAGACCACCGCTTTTTGCGAGCTTTCAAGAAAATACACGCTGGCCCGCTCATCCAGATCAGGAAACTGCGCCTGGCTGAATTGCTGGCAGGCCACTGCCAGCAGCAGCAGCAAGATCACACGCGGTAAACACCGCCACCACGGTTTGTCATCAGGGCTATCGGGCGTCGGACGTTGCGATAAAATACGGGTGACAGACAAGCCGTCATCAAAAGGCTGAGCCATGCAACACCTCAATAACCCACCAGACGATGACCATCATCAGCGGATTCTGCCAGTAACAAATGAAAACCTCGATTGCTAGCCAGTCGCACAAACGATTTCAGCCCCGAAAACACATCAAACCTGCCCATTTTTAACAAGGACTTGCCGCTGTTAATGCTCACCTGTGCCTGCCAGTAATCGCGCAAATCATCATCCACAGGTTGATGTATCCGGTAAATCGCTGCGCCAAGATCACCCTGGTCCATATAATGCTGTTTAACAGCTGTCACCGCCGATACAAAACGATCAAAAGCCTCAATATCGGCCATACCATTGCGCACTACGTGCAAAACCTTATCATGGACATCGAAAGTAACGATATCAAACACATGATGATGACCTTCATCGTCTGCCAGCGCATGATGCAAACGAATATAACTAACTTCCGGCAGCCAGCTCACCAGGTATGTTAGCGCATCCTTATAGCCTTCGGCAAGCAAATGCACATACAAATCGCATAGCATCCAGCGGCAAAACCCGATGTTATGATCCAGCGCCAATATATCACGCTCCCGAATTGTACGGTCGCCAAACCTCAACTCATCGGCAAGCACGCCAGGCTCCGTGGTCAACTGACAATGCTCGCGCAGTTCCGTCGCCTGAATGTTTCTAAGCTGCCTGGGCTTAAGCTTGAGTAGTTCAGGCATGTGCTGTCTGGCACCGGCAAAGCTGACATGTAGCAGCAGATCTTTCAGATAACGTGCCAGTCCCGCCTGCAACGGTGTGAAGGAAGTCGCATAAACATCGACCGTAAAAGGCAGGCCATTGCAGGCGCGTTCAGGGTCGAAAGGTGCATTTTTCTCGCATGGCGTGGCGGAATAATCATTCTTGAGCAGGAAGATAAAGACCCCTGTTTCATAGCCTGCCCAGGCTATATGTTCACCAAAGCTGAACTTTAACACACCGGTAAACTTGTCATGCTCCAGCTTGCGAATGAATTCTGCGGCCACAAAGCGATCTGAATGAAGCTGGTCATATAATGGTTCGGGATCACGAAGAATGGTTGCCAGCAACAGCGCAAAAGGCCGCAGGTGAAGATTCACCGGGGTAAACACCGTCATTTCCTCAACATATTCAGGCAATGACTGCAATACGGTATTGCCATAGCGATGCGTATTCAGATCAATACAGGCAATCAAAAAACCGCGCCAGCACATCAGCATATAATTAAGGTCAAGAATGGCGACGCCCGTAAACGGCTCCGAATGCTGCGCCGGATCCAACAGCCAGTCGATCATGTCATCACGGGAACGCTGTTTGATATGTCGCGTCGGCCAACTATTGAGTACCTGTAACGGCCAATGACTACGAGAAAAGTCAATATCGTTGGCCATAAAAGGCTGGTGATTCAGCTCATGAATCAAAAACGCATCGGTGCGGCTGCTCATCCCCGGTTCCTGCGCCACCTCACGCAGTGCCAGCTCCATTTCCTTCATGGTCTGAAAGCGATGCTCCGGCTGTTTTTCAATCGCCTGCATAACGACTTGATGCAACTTAAACGGTACTTTGGGAGCCAGTGATTCCAGTGGCAAGGGTGGCAAGCTCATCACCCGCTCACGCAGTTGCTGGGTATTACTTGCCCGATAGGGAAAACGACCAGAAAGCAGTTGATACAACAAAATACCCAGACCGTACACATCCGACAGACGATTCAGTGGCTCACCTTGCCACTGTTCCGGCGCGCGCGATGTTGGCGGCCCGATGGGAACGCCTTCGACGCTGTAATTAAAGCCAAAATTACTGAGCTTGACCACACCATCCTTGCGTAAATACACGTGATGCGCGTTCACACTGCCATGATAAATACCGGAATCATGCGCATATTGCAGGGCGCTGGCCAGCTGAATACCAATACTGAGTACAGCGTTGACAGAAAAAGAAGCACCGGCATTCAGTTTTTGCTGCAGGGTTTTACAACGCATCAGCTCCATGGCAATAGAAACGTCAAATGCCTCGTGGATGATGCCGTAGGTGGTGATGATGTTATCGTGCTGAAGTTTTCGTGCATCATCAATACGCGCGACGAAAGCTCGCAGATGATGCATATCCTGATCGCGAGGGAAACTCAGTTGCTTGAGTGCCACGTCGCGATCATTCACTTCATCCCTGGCCAGGTAAATCGCCCCAAGTGTGCAATCGCAAATCTTTCCCTTTCTGCGGTACGCCGCCATGCCCTCTCCCTATAATATTTTCAACGACAAAAACATGCCCCAGGGAGTCTGTCGGGCTTTGACAAATCTACTATGAAAAACCGGATATTGGCCACATTTTCGCCCTGTTTTTGTTCAACAGCGCTGCTATTTACCGCCAACAGGTCGTATATCTGGCTTAATTCCGCTATTTCTCGTGACGATTGCCAAAGCCCGACAGACTCCTAGATGGCGCATAATCTCCATCAAAAGGCCGAGAAAGCAACATGCATGGAACAAACAAAAAAGCAAATTGACAACAGAAAATGGTGCAGATGCGTGTTTATTTCAATTCCACCTGAAACGAACACACACCACCTTTTCCTGGCGGAATCTTTTTGATCAGCCAACGAATATGGGTGTAAAAACGCGGGGGGATAACAGTGGTTTTCACCGTACCATCAGCTTTTTTTACGGTACGCACCAGTTTTTCCGGTGTGGCATATGTTTTGCCGCCATCCGCAGAAAAGGTGATCGTGCTGCCAGGGCCAAACGCTGAATCCTTGATATACATGGTTTCCAGAGGCACGGGATCAACCAATGCTGCATTGATGGCTGGCTGATCGCCATCGTTGTGGTAATGCAGTTGAAAAATCACCGTATCGCCAGGTTTGGCTTCTTTCGCCGGCACCCGTTTGATCACCTTTTTGCCATTTTCCATCACCACAACCTGCTTTAATGCCTCAATTCTGATCTTGACATCAGGTTTGGCCCAGACTGTTACCGGGATAAAGATGGACAGAGCAAACAACAAGGTAATGAAATGGCGGCCTAAAGGATTCATCGGCATACTCCTGTGGATGAAATGCAAAAGCACCTACAATATTTTCGCCAAAATTAAGTGCCTTAGGAGTCTGGCGGACTTTGGCAATCGTCACGAGAAATAGTGAGATTGAACCAAATAGACGACCTGTTGGCGGTAAGTAGCAGCGTTATTTCACAAAGACAGAACGAAAATTGGGCCAATATCCGGTTTTTCGTAGTAGATTTGTCAAAATCCGACAGATTCCTTAGCACTAAGGCAAGTGTGCGCAACGCCCGGGTACTGGCTACAGCATTGGCAAATGCTTGTCCATCGCCTGCCAGGCCTGGAGAAACTGTTCAAAATGCGGGCTGTCTTCCGCTGTTTGCAAATAATGATAAATGCCCGCTACCACCCGCTGCCAGGCAGCGGTTGAGATACCACCGCTAAAATGCAGCCAACGCAGCCAGACCAGCGCCGTACTGCAAACATCTGTTTCACAGTAACGGCGAATATCACCAATCAATCCCTGCTCAAACATATGGCGAACATCATCGCCCGCCACATCCAGTTTGCCGGGAATACCAAAGCTGGTGGCAACCTCATGCAGGGTACAGCGGGCAGAAGCGCCATAATCCGACAACAGTTCCAGCAGATCGAGATGATACTGACGATCAAACCGCGCATCATAATTGCTCCATTTATCACCTTCAGAAAACCAGCGCGGACAACGCAGGCCATGCACCATAGCTCGATATTTAAGCACGGGCACATCAAAGCCCCGACCATTGAAGCTGACCAGCGTCGGTGCCCGTGATTCAATCAGATGAAAAAAGCCTTGCAGTAAAGCGGCTTCGTCATCATCTTGTTGACCACCAGCGGCAATTGTTCGCAACACCAGTTCCAGGCCGTCTTCACCCCGCTCACACTGAAAAAAAGCATAAGCAATACTGACAACCTGATGAAAGGGCTGACGTGGAAAATCGTTCTGACCATTTGTTTTTTCGAGAAAATAATCGCGCAGAGCATCACGCGCCATACCGTCATCGGCGTTTTCAAGATGCAGCAAACGCCTTGCAGCATCGGCATCAGGAACCGTTTCGATATCGAAAACGATAATATCTCTGCGCATGGGATTACTTCTGATCCAGCCAGTTGATCAATGCCTCCAGGGAAGTAGCACCTGAGCGCTTACGACCATCACTGGCCACCATGGTCGGCGTACCACGAATATTCAACCGTTGCGCCAATGCCTGAATATCATCAATCGGTGTTTCGCAATCGCCCGTATTAGCGGGAACCTTGCCGTGAATCATCAACGCCTGTAGCGTTTTATGCGGATTTTTGGCGCACCATATGGCTGCTGCATGTTCGCGGGCATGGGGATGAAGTCTTTCCAGTGGAAACAGGAAGGTATAGACTTTCAGTTGCTGCTGACCCTCCAGGTTTTTTTCCAGTTTGCGGCAATAAGGGCAGTCAGGATCGGTAAAAATGGCAATTTCCCTACCCTTTGGATTACCCGAAACAATGGCCTTGTCCAACGGCAGTGCATGCCAATCCACTTTGTTAATGACTTCCAATCGCGCTGCCGTCAGGTCCTGTTTGGTTTTGGTGTTAAAAATATGGCCGCCAGCGATAATATAGCTACCCGTTTTTTCAGTATAAAACACGTTATTGCCAACGCGAAGCTCATAAATACCTGGAATATCGGTCGTATTCACCTCGGTAATGGGAAGATCCGTATTGGCCTTGCGAATCGTGTCGGCAATATCCTCAGGGGCAGCGTCAGCCCAGGCAACACCTGTAAACAGGCCAATACACAATATACCCAACAATAATCGATGCATAATCAAACTCCTCGTCAAGACGCCGCTTTCATGCGCCTGTATCGTAAAACAGGCCACAGCATGCCTGTTCACCCATCAAATGCAAGGTGTAAGAGAACGGGTTGGGTTTATGTTCAAGACCTGCAAGATAAGGCGGCGAAACACCAGATGGTTTCACTAAAGCCAGGACAGATCGCCCCTGTATCAGGAAACAGCAATAAGTAAATGCACGATCACCTAACAATCGTCGCAAACAGTGCCGCTCCGCATGATGAAATACAGGATTCGGGTGAAAGATGGCGGCCAAAAAATCACGTTTTGTTTTGAAACCGCAACCCCCGATGTCTAACATAGCTCGGCATGGATAACTTATACAGGTAAAATTCATGAATATGCCGATTTCGACCACACTGTATGAATGTAATTTTCAACTCTTCTGATATGAAAACATCGCCACCATCTTGCATCGGTCTGGCAAACAGTCCGTTTGGCCTTAGCATACTCTGCTGGCAAGCGGATGCATTGTATTTTCTTGGCTTTCCGGCTAGCGAAGACGAGGGGTTACAGCAGTTTCGTGATCAGCCCCGTATGCCGGCTTTGCCGCTGCGAAATGATGCAGGGGCAAAACAGTGGATCACACGCATTTTCACTGGCGACATCGTATTAGCCAGGGTCTCTGGTACAGCGTTTCAGCAGCAAGTGTGGCAAACGCTGTGTCAACGCACGCAGCCAGGGGAAACCATCACTTACCGCCAACTGGCTTGTTACAGCGGTGAACCAAAAGCATATCGCGCCGTTGCCGGTGCGCTGGCCCGCAATCCGCTCAGCTGGCTGATTCCCTGTCATCGCGTGGTGCACAGTGGCGGTAAGGAAAACCGCTACCGGTGGGGCACAGATTGCAAGCTGACCATGCAAAAAGTGGAGCGTGGCGGAATCTGTTTGCCCGCAGCGCTTTCGCTTTTTTGATGCGGGGCTGTTATGCGATAAGCGCAGCGAAAGGTGGTATCCAGCGTGCTGCAAGAGACCTGATGCCTCGGAGCATCAGGTCATGGATGTGTTTACATGCAACTGCCACAGCCGCCACTGCCGCACATCGGCGATGGCGCACTACCACAGGCCGTATCTGGCAGCGCTGTGCCAACGGCGTGAGCGGAAATCTTCTTTTGCAGTTTCTCGCTGTGGCATTGCGGGCAGTTGGGCGTCTCATGATGGCGCACCAGTGTTTCGAACTGTGTTGCGCACTCTTCGCACTGGTATTCGTAAATGGGCATTGCTCACCTCACACGGGAATTCGGGGGACGCGCTCGCCCACCCTGGTTAATAATTCGTAGGCAATCGTGCCAGCCTGCCTGGCAGGCTCGCTGACAGCAAGTGTCGGCCCCCAGAAGATCACACGATCACCCTGACGAACGGCGCTATTCTCCACATCAATCATGCAGTAGTCCATACACACCCGGCCAACAATGGATCGCCGCTGGCCGTGAATCAGCACCGTGCCACCATTGGAAAGATGGCGACACACACCGTCAGCATAACCTGCGCGAACCACGGCAATCTGCATATCAGCAGGAGCCACAAAACTGGCATCGTAACCCACGCTTTGCCCCTTTTTCAGTTGCCGAAGCTGCATCACCGGGGCAGAAAACTGCATCACCGGCTGCAAGCCCATGCTCTGCCCCGCCAGTGGCTCTACGCCATAAAGCGCAATACCAGGACGTACAACATCGAGTCGTTGATCAGCAAATGCCAGCAGGCCGGCGCTGTTGAGCAGGGACGCCTGCAAGTGAGGCAAACGTTGTCGCCATTGTCTGAATACCGCGATCTGTTGCTGATTCAGAGGGTGTTCCGGTGTGTCTGCACAGGCCAAGTGGGACAACAGGCCAATAACACGCAGGCCGGATGTTCGGCAGCTATGATACAAGGCGACAGGCTCATCAGCACCCGTGCGAGCCATGCCGCTATCGACCTTGATCCACACCTCCTGACGAAATCCTGCCTGCCATAGCAGGGGTATTTGCCAACGGGCACTAAGTACGGGAATCAGACGGTGGACACGGCATAACACCGCCTCGTCCAGGCTGATCATGCCAGCTAGCAATACAATGTGAGCATCTGGCAGTAATTGTCGAAGACGACTGCCTTCATGAGCATCGGTAACGGCAAAATGCTGACAACCGGCTGCCGACAGCGTCGGAGCGACGTGCTGAATACCATGACCGTAGGCATTGGCCTTAACCACAGCCATACACACAGCATCACCAGCCTGTCGGCATAAACACTGATAGTTGTGCCGTAATGCCGACACATTGATTTCAGCAACCGCGCGTTGCATGACGAGGAGTCAGGATACTCTCCGTGCCATGAAGGCGAACAAGCATTTTATCGTGCCTGCGCATCGGAAAGTTCGTCCATACTGCGTGAAAGAGCCACCACGGCAGCAGGAACGACCAGTATATTCAGGATCGGCACCATGAGCAACAATGAGGCCATGCCGCTAAAGCCAAGGTAAAACCAACGATGGTGGTTGACGTGATGCCTGCGTTGCGACCAGTCCATCTGACGACGACTGGCAGGGATGTCGCTCAGCTCAAAGCTGAGAAAGCGCAGGCTGCCCAGCCACCAGATGGCGGCGGCGAAGGCCATGCCGATACCCGGAATCAACATGCAGGGCAAGGCTGCCAGCGCGTAGGGCAACAGACCAAGCAAGGGCATCAGTGTATGCCAGCTGCTCTGGCCAATGCTCCGCCAGAAACTGGTAGCGGGGGTATCACGCGGCGGACGTTCAGCCAGCGCAGCCAGTTCCTCCAGCCATGGCGCCAGGGCGATAGCTGCCAGCAGCGCATAGGCCACAGCGGCAACAAGGAGCGAAAACATCACCGCCAGCCCCCAGAGTATCGACGCCAGAAGATGCATATACCAGCTATCTTCACCCTGTGGCAGCCAGCTTTCCAGTCCCCAGGCAAACAGCGCCAGCGAACTGGCGCTGACCAGCAACATCAGGGTCAGCAGCAGGGCCAGCATGCGCCATAACACACGCCGAAGTGGCGTTTCTCGCAGCAGCGCACGCAAGCCCGCGATAAATGCCAGGCCACCCCGGATCATGGTCAGATACTATAAAGACTGCTGATCGAACGGTCGTCGGAAATACGGCTGATGGCATCAGCCAGCATGGGCGCAATGCTCAACGGGCGTATTTTTTCGCAATTGATCACTTTTTCAGGTTGTTGAATACTGTCGGTAATCACCAGTTCGGAGAGCGCTGAGTTGTTGATATTATCAATAGCAGCACCGGAAAGCACGCCATGGGTGACATAAGCGCTGACCTTGGCAGCGCCGTGATCCATCAGCGCCTGTGCTGCGCCACAAAGCGTGCCGGCGGTATCGACAATATCATCCACCATAATGCAATGACGCCCCTGAACGTCGCCAATAATATTCATCACCTTGGCGACGTTGGGAGCCGGACGGCGTTTATCGACAATGGCAATATCCACATCCAGTGGCTTGGCCAGCGCTCGCGAACGCACAACGCCACCGACATCCGGCGACACCACCATAATATCATGCCTATCTTCATGATTGATACGCTGGATATCCTCGACGAATAATGAAGTGGCAAAAATATTGTCCACCGGAATATCGAAAAAGCCCTGGATTTGCGTTGCATGCAAGTCCATGGTCAGTACGCGGCTGGCACCGGCAGCCTGCAATAAATCCGCTACCAGCTTGGCTGAAATCGGTGTGCGGCTGGCACTTTTGCGATCCTGTCTGGCATAACCAAAATAGGGAATCACAGCGCAAATACTGCGTGCTGATGCGCGTTTGGCGGCATCCAGGGCGATGAGTAACTCCATCAGGTTGGCATTGGTGGGCTTGCTGGTGCTTTGCACAAAAAAGACATCAAGGCCGCGAATGGACTCCTGATATTGCAGGAAAATCTCTCCGTCAGAGAAGCGTTGCATATGCATCTCGCCCATCGGCATGCCGAGGTTTTCAACAATCCTGCGACTGAGCGGGAGGTTGGATGTGCCAGAAAACAGGCGCATTTTCGGGCTGATATTCATACTCATATTCCTTTGGGGTTTCCCGGGTATAAAACAAGATGGCGATGTTCACGAATTCGTGAAGTATTCAACGACGGCATGAGGGTAGAAGGGAGAAAGCGCTACATGCCGGTGTGTTGTGGATGGCTGGGGCGGCAGGATTCGAACCTGCGCATGACGGGATCAAAACCCGCTGCCTTACCACTTGGCTACGCCCCAATACTGATGTGGTCACCTGATCCTTACCACGACCTTAATGACGTTGTTGTTGCATGCTGATCAAGCGCATCCGACAAAGGACTTTGCGCCAACAGCCGACAGCCGCAGGCCCAGTCAGCCAGGCCGCGCTGGCGCAGCTCATCAGCCAATGTGCTGGCCTTCGCCACGTCCTCGCACAAGGCAAGACAACAAGAACCACTTCCTGTCATCCACGCCAATCGGCCATGGCGGCGCATACCGGCAAGCAAATCAGCCATTGCAGGCAACAACTGTATAGCAACGGGCTCAAGATCGTTCTCCGCCAGCGGCAGGGAACGGCCCGAAGTGGCGCGCACCCTAGCGAGCGGCTTTTGTTCGGTCAACGTATCCCAGCATCTGAAAACCTCACTCGTAGAAAGGCCGTGATGCGGTCGTGCCAGGCATACTGCTGGTGCAGGCAAGGGTTCAGGGTTATGGCGCAGACGATCGCCGGCATCGTCAGCCAGTGCGCTGCAGCCAAAGAGAAAGCAGGGAATATCTGCGCCAAAAGCGGCGGCCAGCGTCATTAACTGCTGCCGCGACCAGGCAAGTTGCCACAGCTGACAGGCTGCCAGCAGGGCAGTGGCAGCATCCGAAGAACCACCGCCCAGGCCTGCCTGCTCCGGGATGCGTTTGTCGATATGCACATGCACACCCTG
>WFOJ01000136.1 GCA_015488125.1 Mariprofundaceae bacterium | reverse complement strand
CTGATTCTTGCTGGCGCTGGGACGGGGAAAACACGAACGCTGGTGCATCGCATCGGTCATTTGATCGCTGAATGCGGCGTGCCGCCACACCGTATTCTGGCCGTCACCTTTACCAACAAGGCAGCCGCCGAGCTGAACGAGCGGCTGAACCTGATGATGGGCGATGATGCTGGTGGTGTCATCGCCGGCACGTTCCATGCCATTGCCTTGCGCTTTTTGCGCCGTTACGCCGATCACCTGGGGTTTCCCAACGGCTTTCAGATCATTGATGCCGATGATCAACGCGCTTTGCTCAAACGCCTGCTGAAGGAAAAAAACATTGACAGCCGAAAACTGCATTATTCAGCCTTGCTGGGCTGGATTGAGCATTGCAAGCATGCCGGTCTGTTGCCGGAAGATGTGGCAGCCGATCCTCGTCAGCCAGTTCCGCTGCAACCTTTATACGAAGCGTATCAACAGGAATTAAAACGTCTGGAGCGCATGGATTTTTCGGATTTGTTGGTTTATAGCACGCGCTTGCTGCGTGCTGACGATGATATTGCCGAAGCCATGCGGCGACGCTTTGATCATGTGCTGGTGGATGAGTATCAGGATACCAATCCGGTGCAACACGAATGGCTGACGCTGTTATGCCGTGATCACCGCAATCTGACGGTGGTGGGAGATGACGATCAGAGTATTTACGGCTGGCGCGGCGCGAACGTCCGGCATATCCTCGATTTTTCGCAGCAATGGCCGGATGCGCAACAAGTGTGCCTGGAAGAGAATTACCGCTCCGGTGATGCCATTTTGCGGCTGGCCAATGCCATTATCACGGCTGGCAGTGATCGCCATCAAAAACAGTTGCGAGCCACCCGGGGCGAGGGGCACAAGCCCTGCTTCAAGCGCTGCCGCTCCGAATACGATGAGGCGCGGCAGGCAGCCATTGCCCTGCGCGAACGCCACCGGCAAGGCATTGACTGGTCGGAAATGGCGGTGCTTTATCGCTCCAACCATCAGTCATTGCCGCTTGAGCGTGTGTTGCGGGAAGAGGAGATTCCCTACCGTATCAGCGGTGGCCTGAGTTTTTTTGAGCGTATGGAAGTCAAGGATGCCCTGTGTTTCTGGGCGCTGCTGAACCGTTGTGCCGATGGCATGCATTTATTGCGCATCGCCAACAAGCCCAAACGCGGTATTGGCGCCAAAAGCCTTGAGCAACTGCGCCTGCAATGGCTGGCTTCCGGTTTGCGCGTTAGCGACTGGCTGGATGTGATGGCCGCCGAGGAAACAGGCGGTGCGATTGCCAAAAAAATCAGGCCGCTGGTGCAACAACTGGTCGCCTGCCGCGAAACCATTGATAACAGCGGCGATCGCGGCCTGTTTGCCATACTTGAGGCGGTGGATTATTTCACGGCACTGCAAGCGCTGGGGGAACTGGAGTACAGCGCTCGCCGCAGTAATCTGGAAAGTCTGCGGGCGCATATCGAAACGCAGTTACTGCAAGGCTATAGTCCGATTGAAATACTGGATCAGGCAGCACTGATGCAAAGCGGTGAAGAGCAGACGGATACCGAACAGGATGCGGTGCAACTGATGAGTCTGCACCGGGCCAAGGGACTGGAATTTGATACGGTGGTGATCTGTGGCGTGGAAGAAGGCTTGTTGCCACACACACGGGCCATGGACGAAGGCGAGGAAGGGCTTGCTGAGGAACGACGTCTGCTCTATGTCGGCATTACCCGGGCGCGTAACCATTTACTGTTGCTGGCTGCCAGTACCCGACGCACCTTTGGCGAAACCCTGCAACCACCCGTCAGTCGTTTTATTCGTCATCTTCCTGATGATGTGCTGGCCCGCCACTGGCAAACAACAGATGAACAGCAGCGGATCATCCATGAAGCTGCACCACTGGCAGCTATTCGTCCCGGCGCGCAGGTGATGCATCCGAGCTTCGGCGAAGGCACAGTGTTGCATATCGAAGGTCAGGGCGAGGCGCTGCGCGCAGCCATCCAGTTTCGCAGCCGTGGTCTGCGTCATCTGATGCTTAAATATGCCCGGCTGGCATTATTGCCGGACGATGCGCCATGAAGATTCAGGCGGGGCAGTTGCAGGATGCGCGTTTTCACGTCTTGTACCTGTTTGGTGAAGATGAAGATGGTCTGCGTCAGGCGGCAGAGGCATGGCTGCTTGCCGGGGAAGCAGAAAGCCAGCGTCTGCGCCTCGATTTGGCGGAATGGGCGCGTTTTGTGCAACAGATCAAATCGCAACCGCTGTTTGGCAAGCTGCCCTGCCGAGCCATGATTCGTGACGCTCACAGGGCAAAAGCCAGCGATGCCAATATCTGGCAGGAGCTGGCCGGGCAACTGCGGGGAGAAGACCGGCTGCTGTTATGTGCAGCTGGCCCGATGCACAAAAAAAGCTGGCACAAGGCATTGCTGGCCGATGCACACATCGCCTGTTGCGAGTTTCAGTTGCCCGATGCGGCCAGTTTTGAACAATGGCTATGGCAGGCCCTGCAACATGCCGGTATTCGCTGCGCCCGTGACGATGCCATGCATATGGCCGCCCGTTTGCACGGCATGTGGCAGGAAGCCCGGCAGTGGATTACCCGTCTGCAATGTTATCAGGGCGATGATGAGGCGCCGCTGCCATTGACGGTGATGCTGGAGCTGTGTGGCGAACATGCGCCGGATTCACTGGATGCATGGTGTCATGCGGTGTTGATGCGCGAATCACAGGCTTTGCTGATGACGCATCAGCTTATTTGTCACCAGCAAACCAGCGGCCTGCAAATGCTGGCCTGGCTGGATCATCGTCTGCAACAACTCCTGCTCTACTGCTGGCATCAGGCCCGGCGGCACCCGAATCCGGCCAGGGCAGCACGTTTGTTTGGCAGTTCCCGGCGCAGCGTGATGCAGGCGGCGCGTTGCTGGAAAGGAAATGAACTGATTGATGCTGTGCAGGCTTTAAGCGAAGCGGAACAGGCCCTCAAGGGAGGCGTTCAGCGGGCAGAGCATGAAATCATGGAGGCGCTGGTCATGCGTCTGGCATATGGTCAATCATAACACGCCACCAGCCTGGCTGGCGTTTGAGCGACAACACGTCTGGCATCCGTATGCCTCGATGTGTGCGCCCGCTCCCGTCTATCCTGTGCGTTCAGCGCAAGGCGTTTACCTTGAATTTCACGATGGCCGACGGGTGATTGATGGCATGGCTTCGTGGTGGTCCGCCATTCACGGCTATCGCGTGCCAGCGCTGGATGCCGCCATCGAGCGGCAATTGCAATCCATGGCGCATGTGATGTTCGGTGGCTTGACGCATGAACCGGCAGCGCGCCTGGCCAAACGCCTGCTCGATCTTGCGCCGCCATCCATGCAACATGTGTTTTTCTGTGATTCCGGCTCCGTGGCTGTGGAAGTGGCCATTAAAATGGCGTTGCAATTCTGGCAGGCACAGGGTCAGGGAAACAAGCAAAAACTGCTGACCATCCGGCGCGGTTATCATGGCGATACCTTTGCCGCCATGTCTGTCTGCGACCCTGAGAATGGCATGCATCATTTGTTTCAGGATATATTGCCTGCGCAGTATTTTATTGATGCGCCGGTCATTGGCGTACACGATGCCTGGGATGATCGACAAATGGATGAACTGCGGCAAACGCTGAGCCACCAGCATCAGCATATCGCCGCCATGATTCTGGAGCCTGTGGTGCAGGGCGCGGGCGGCATGCGTTTTTATCATCCGCAGTTTGTTCACGAGGCGGCGCGCCTGTGCCGTGCGCACGATGTATTGCTGATCGCCGATGAAATTGCCACGGGTTTTGGGCGCAGTGGCACCATGTTTGCCCAGCAACATGCCGCGACGGAAGCCGATATTATGTGCGTCGGCAAGGCGTTGACCGGTGGCTATATGTCGATGGCGGCAACGCTGTGTAGCTCACGGGTCTGTGAAGGCCTGCATGGCCAGGGAGAGCATGCCGCTGGCGTATTGATGCACGGACCGACGTTTATGGCCAATCCGCTGGCCTGTGCCGTGGCTGATGCTTCCCTGAAGCTGCTGCAACAAAGTCCATGGCAACAGCGGGTGGCCATGATTGAACGCGTGCTTGACGAAGAACTGGCCTGCTGCCGGGGAGCGCCGGGGGTGCGGGATGTCCGCGTTTTTGGCGCCATCGGCGTGGTGGAAATGGCAGCGCCTGTCGATGTCGCCAACGTGCAACGTTTGCTGCTTGAACAAGGCGTATGGCTGCGCCCCTTTGGTCGGCTGATTTACACCATGCCGCCCTATATTATCCGGGAAGAGGAATTAAGACAGCT
>WFOJ01000135.1 GCA_015488125.1 Mariprofundaceae bacterium | reverse complement strand
GCATGGGAAGGCATAGAGCTTCTGCATCTGGAGGATAGCATGAACCGCGACATACAGTTGTTTGATTCCCATTGTCACCTGGATTTTCCGCATTACAGCGATGATCGTGACGCGGTGATTCAGCGCATGCGCCAGCAGGGGGTTGTGCAGGCCATGCTGGTAGCCACGGAACTGCCGCATGTGCCGCGTTTGCAGGCGCTGGCGGCGTCACAACCGGGGTTTTATTTTTCGGTAGGCGTTCACCCGAATCATGCCGTAGAAGAAGAGCCGGATACCGCTACCCTGCGACAGCTTGCGGATCATCCGCTGTGCCGGGCCATTGGTGAAACCGGTATGGACTTTTTTCGGCATCAGGTGGATGCCAGGGTGCAGGAAGCACGTTTTCGCCTGCATATTGCGGTAGCGCAGGAACTGGGGTTACCCGTCATTGTCCACATGCGCGATGCTGATGAGGCTTGTATGCAGGTACTGGAGGATATGGCAGAGAATGGCAGGATCAATGGCATTATGCACTGCTTCTCATCCACGCAGTCCTATGCCGAACGGGCGCTGGCGCTGGGTATGGATATTTCCTTCTCCGGCAACGTGACCTTCAAACGTAATACGGCCTTGCAGCGCGTTGCCACTGGTGTTCCGGCAGATCGCCTGCTGGTGGAGACGGACGCGCCCTTTCTGGCACCTGTGCCATATCGCGGTAAACGCAATGAGCCGGGTCATGTACGTTATGTGGCCAGCTTTCTGGCCGAACTGCGTGGCGTAACGCTGGCTGAACTGGCAGCACAGTGTACGGCCAATACCTGCCGCCGTTTTGCCCTGCCATGCTAGAACAAGCGCGGCAACTGCTACAGCGAACCTTCGGCTACAAGGATTTTCGCAACCATCAGGATGCTGTGATCAGCGCCTTGTTGCAAGGTAAGGATGCGCTGGTGCTTATGCCTACAGGTGGCGGCAAATCGCTGTGCTATCAGATTCCGGCCCTGCTGCGCGAAGGGACAGGTGTGGTGATCTCGCCGCTGATCGCGCTGATGCAGGATCAGGTGGATGCTTTGCGACAACACGGCATTCGCGCGGCCTTTCTCAATTCCTCGCTAAGTGGCAGTCAGCGGGCAGAGGTGGCGAAGGCCTTTCGGCAGGGGACGCTGGACATGCTGTACGTCGCGCCCGAACGCCTGATGATGGAAAGCACGCTGACCTTGCTGGATGAATGCCCGCCTTCCCTGTTTGCCATTGATGAAGCGCATTGCGTATCGCAATGGGGTCATGACTTTCGTCCGGAATATCAACAGTTGCGCGTGTTGCATCAGCGTTATCCATCGGTGCCACGCATTGCCCTGACAGCCACGGCGGATATGCGTACCCGGCAGGAAATTATTGAGCAACTGGCCCTGCAACAGGCGCAGGTGTTTATCAACAGCTTCGATCGTCCCAATATTCGTTATCTGGTGCATCAGGCTGGCAGCAACAGGGAACAGCTATGGCGCTTTATGCAGGCCGAGCATGCGGAAGATGCTGCGATTGTTTATTGCCTGTCTCGCCATCAGGTGGAGGAAACAGCAGCCTGGCTGAACGCCAAGGGACGCACGGCGCTGCCTTATCACGCCGGCTTGCCAGCGCCTGTGCGGCAAGCGCATCAGCAGCGTTTCTTGCGTGAGGAAGGCGTGATCGTCGTGGCCACCATTGCTTTTGGCATGGGTATCGACAAGCCGGATGTGCGGCTGGTCGCGCACCTAAGCCTGCCGAAAAATATCGAGGCCTATTATCAGGAAACAGGCCGTGCCGGACGTGATGGTGAAGCCGCTGATGCCTGGCTGGCCTATACCATGCAGGATGTGATCTTGCAGCGCAATATGCTGGAGCAGTCCGGGGCAGGGGAGATGCACAAGCGTATCATGCAGCAAAAACTGAATGCCATGATCGGTTTGTGCGAAACACCGGCCTGTCGTCGTCAGGGACTGCTGGCCTATTTTGGCGAGCAGCTTGCCGAGCCTTGCGGCAACTGCGATAACTGCCTGAATCCACCTGAAACCTGGGATGGTACGGTGGCGGCGCAAAAAGCGTTGTCCTGCGTGGTGCGCACCGGTCAGAATTTTGGCGTGCAATACGTCTCTCAGGTGCTGCTGGGCAAGGCTGATGCGCGCATTCATCGCAATCGCCACGATCAGCTCTCCACCTTTGGCGTTGGCAGCGAATATACGCTCAATGAATGGCGCAGCATCTTTCGTCAATTGGTGGCACAGGGGCTGCTGATGGTGGATATGAATGCCGGTGGCGCCATGAAACTGACGGCGGACTCCCGCGCTGTGCTACAGGGTGAACGCACGGTGCAGTTAACGCGCCAGCAAAAAACGGTGAAGAAAAAAGACGCTGCCAGCCATCGTCGCAGCCAAACAACTGTTACCGACACTGTGCTGTCGGCTGCTGATCAGGCCCTGTTTGAGCGCTTGCGCAGCCTGCGTCTGACGCTGGCGCAGCAACAGGAAGTGCCGCCATTCTTTATTTTTCACGATCGCACCTTGCGTCAGATGGCCGAACAGCGGCCAGCAACGCTGGAGGCGATGAGCGCTGTTGCCGGAGTAGGCGAACAAAAACTGCAACGTTATGGCAAAGCATTTCTGGAAGTCATCACAGCAGGAGGTGAGCAATGACGATATGGCCGTTAGAGATGGGAGCGCTGGGACTGATCGTTGCTGGTGTGTTGTATATTCAGGTGATGCGGCAGGCGGCAGGAAAAGGCGCGGTAGCAGAGATTGCGGCAGCCATTCATGGCGGCGCGCTGAGTTTTCTGCATCGCGAATATTCCGTGTTGGCTGGCTTTGTGCTGATCGTAGCGCTGCTGATTGGCATCAGCCCCTTAGGCAGCGCCACCATGCTGGCCTTTTTGGTGGGCGCCGGCTGCTCGGCGCTGGCAGGTTTTATCGGTATGTATTCGGCAACGCAGGCCAATGTGCGAACGGCCATGGCGGCGCATCATCATGGCGCGGCAGCGGCGCTGAACACCGCTTTTTTCGGCGGCTCGATCATGGGCATGACAGTGGCTGCGCTGGGTTTGCTGGGTCTGGGCGGGCTTTACCTGCTATATGGCAGCGATCCGCATAGCGTGCAGGCCATTCATGGCTTTGGCATGGGGGCCTCTTCGGTAGCGCTGTTTTCCCGTGTCGGCGGTGGTATTTTCACCAAAAGCGCTGATGTTGGCGCCGATCTGGTGGGCAAGGTGGAAGCCGGTATTCCCGAGGATGATCCACGCAATCCCGGTGTGATTGCCGATAATGTTGGCGATAATGTCGGCGATGTTGCAGGTATGGGCTCGGATATTTTTGAATCCTATTGCGGCGCCATGATCGCCACCATTGCCATTGCCGAAACCATGCAGGTCTTCACCCTGGGCGAGCAATCTTCCCTGATGTTTTTGCCACTGGCGCTGGCTTCGCTGGGGCTGGTCTGTTCGGTGCTGGGCATTGGCCTGGTGCGTCTGTTTTGTCAGCGGCAGCCGCAAACTGCCCTGCGCATCGGCACCATGGGCGCATCGCTGCTGTTCATGCTGGCTTCGTGGTGGCTGATCCGCGAAATGCAGGTGGCTGCCAGCGTCTGGTGGGCTGTCATCAGCGGCGCGGCCGGTGGCGTGGTGATCGGCGTGGTGACGGAATACTACACCGCTGGTAGCCCGGTGCGGCATATTGCCCGCGCCGGTGAAAGTGGCCCGGCTACGGTGCTGATCAGTGGTTTGGCCACCGGCATGTTCTCGGTGATTGTGCCGGTACTGTGTATTGCTGCCATTATCCTGGTATCAACATCACTGTGCGGTCTTTATGGCGTGGGCATTGCGGCTGTCGGCATGCTGGCGACGGTGGGCATTACCATGGCTATTGATGCCTATGGCCCGGTGGCTGATAACGCAGGCGGTATTGCCGAAATGGCAGGCATGGGCGAGGCAACCCGGCGTATCACCGATACACTGGATGAACTGGGCAATACCACGGCAGCGATTGGCAAAGGCTTTGCCATTGGTGCGGCAGCGCTGGCAGCACTGGCGATTATTTCCGCCTATGTTGAAACCGTCAGTCTGCATGTATCGGGATTTTCGCTGCACATGAACGATCCGCTGGTGCTTGCCGGCATGTTTATCGGCGGCATGTTTCCCTTCGTTGTGGCAGCGCTGACCATGACCGCTGTGGGCGATGCGGCCTTTGAAATGATCCATGAAATTCGCCGTCAGTTCCGCGAAATCCCCGGCCTGATGCAGGGAGAAGCACAAGCGGATTATCACCGTTGTATTGATATTGCCACCCGTGCGGCATTAAAACGGATGCTGGCACCTGGCATTCTCGCCGTACTGGCACCAGTGATGGTCGGCTTTGCATTAGGCCCGGAAGCCCTGGGCGGCCTGCTCGGTGGCGCGCTGACCGGCTGCGTGTTGATGGCTCTGACCATGGCCAATGCCGGTGGTGCCTGGGATAACGCCAAGAAGTATGTCGAACAGGGCCATCATGGTGGCAAGGGCTCGGATGTTCACAAGGCCGTGGTCGTCGGCGATACCGTGGGCGATCCGTTCAAGGATACCTCCGGTCCTGCCATGAATATTCTGATCAACGTCATGGCCATTGTCTCGCTGGTGATTGCACCACTGCTGTAGGCAAGCGCCTTATGCAGTGGGGGATATGAGCCGGAACATCGCAGGATTGCAAAGGAAGTAAACATGTTATACCGACTGGATGCGCCATTACAGGCGGGGGAAGTTGCGCTGGTGGGCGCTGGTCCCGGCGATATTGGTCTGCTGACACTCGCTGGCGCACGCCTGCTGGAGGATTGTGATGTGGTCGTGCATGACGCGCTGGTGGGCGATGAAGTGCTGGCGCTGGCTGCTGATGCGGAACTGGTCTTCGCGGGCAAACGCGGTGGCAGGCCATCGGCCAGTCAACAGGATATTTGTGACACACTGGTCCGGCTGGCCCGGCAGGGTAAGCGCGTGGTGCGACTCAAAGGCGGAGACCCGTTTGTTTTTGGGCGTGGTGGCGAGGAAATTCGGGTGCTGGCTGCCTCAAACGTGCGGTTTCGCGTCATCCCGGGCATTACCTCTGGCATTGCTGCGCCGGCGATGGCGGGTATTCCTGTGACTGATCGCACGGTCAATGCTTCCCTGGCCTTTCTCACCGGGCACGAAGCGACCAGTCAGTCCCGTCTCGACTGGCGAGCGCTGGTGGCGGCATTTCCCGTGCTGGTCTTCTATATGGGAACCCGCAACCTGCCACAGATTGCCCGCAAACTCCTTGAAGCAGAGATGCCCGGCGATACGCAAGTGGCTGTTCTTCATGCCGTCACCACGGCAGCGGAACAGCAGGATTATGGCACGCTTGCCGACATTGTTGAAGGGCGTTTATCCGCTGTTTCGCCGGCAATTGTGGTCATTGGCGATGTTGTGAATGCACGACGTACATGGCGAAAACAGGAGCAGGTATAGACAAGGCAAAATTCAACGCTATAATTCGCGCTCCTCGCAGCCGGGTGCCTGGTCAGG
>WFOJ01000134.1 GCA_015488125.1 Mariprofundaceae bacterium | reverse complement strand
ACGATATGGAAGCGACGATTCATCACTTCAAGTATTTCTCCGAAGGTTATCATGTGCCAGAGGGCGAGGTGTATGCGGCTGTTGAGCATCCCAAGGGTGAGTTTGGCGTGTATCTGATCGCCGATGGCTCCAACAAGCCTTACCGCATGAAGGTTCGTGCATCCGGTTTTGCGCATCTTGAGGCGCTGGATTACATGTGTCGCGGACACATGATCGCCGATGTGGTGACCATTCTTGGAACACAGGACATTGTGTTTGGTGAGGTGGATCGATGAGTATGCAGGTAGATACCACGCAAATGGAGAAAGTGAGTTTTAACGCCGAACAACTGGAAGAAATTCGCGAACTGGTCGCCCGTTATCCCCACCCTCGTTCGGCGCTGTTGCCTGTCTTGCATCTGGCGCAGCAGCACTTTGGTTATTTGCCGATGAATGTGCAGCAGCTGGTAGCTGATACGCTGGATGTTAACCTGATGCAGGTGCGCGAGGTGGTGACTTTTTACACCATGTTCCGTGAACAGCCAACAGGCAAATATCTGCTGGAAGTGTGTACCAATGCCGGTTGCATGCTCAATGGCGCCTGTGAACTGCTGGAGCATATGTGCCGTACGCTGGGTATCAGGGTAGGGGAGACCACGCCAGATGGCCTGTTCACTGTTACCGAGGTGGAATGTGCCGGAGCCTGCGGCGGTGCACCGGTGGTGCAGGTGAACAATGTATATCATGAAAAAGTCACCGCCGAACACATGGATCAGCTGATCGCGGATGCCAGGGCGCAGGAAGACGGGGGTGTGGCATGATTCCATCTGATCCTTCCAAAGTGACAGCGATTTGTTTTGATCGCATTCATTTGCCAGGGCAGGCGACGCTGGAAGTGGCACGCAAGAATGGTGCTTACAGCTACCTGCCGACGGTGCTGAATGAAATGAACCGCGAGCAGATTATCGAGCAGGTGAAAATTTCCGGCCTGCGTGGTCGCGGTGGTGCCGGTTTTCCTACCGGGCTGAAGTGGAGCTTTGTGCCACGGAATACCGGTAAGCCAACGTATTTGCTATGCAATGCTGATGAGGGTGAACCTGGCACCTTCAAGGATCGTGATATTATGCGCTTTGATCCGCATCTGTTGATTGAAGGCATGATTATGGCGGGCTTTGCCCTCGGTGTGCATGATGCCTATATCTATATTCGCGGCGAATTCCTGCACGAAGCCAACGTCATGAATGCGGCGATTAAAGAGGCGTATGCTGCGAACTTGCTGGGTGAACATATTCTCGGCACGGATTTCAGTATGCATCTGACCGTGCATCGTGGCGCCGGCGCCTACGTCTGCGGGGAAGAAACGGCATTGATCGAATCGCTGGAAGGCCGTCCCGGTCGTCCACGTTTTAAGCCACCGTTCCCGGCAGTTGAAGGTTTTTACCGCTGCCCGACGGTGGTCAACAATGTGGAAACCCTGGCGACTATTCCGGCGATTCTGGAGCATGGTGGACAGTGGCATAAGCAGATCGGCGTGCCCAACAGCGCGGGCATGAAAATTTTCTCGGTTTCCGGTCACGTCAACAAACCCGGCAACTACGAAGTGCCCATGGGGATGCCGTTGCGCGTGTTGGTGGAGGAGTATTGCGGCGGCCTGCAGCATGGCGATGTCCCTAAAGCCGTGATTCCCGGTGGTTCCTCCACGCCGTGGCTGGGGCCTGAGCATTATGATGTGCCACTGGCTTATGATGAAATTCACAAGGCTGGCTCCATGCTGGGTTCTGGTGCTGTGATCATCATGGATGAAACCGCCGATGTGGTGGCACTAACGCGCCGCTTATCGCATTTTTATGCGCATGAATCCTGTGGTCAGTGTACGCCGTGCCGCGAGGGGACGGGCTGGCTGGAGCGCGTGATGTTGCGCCTGGAAGCTGGCGGCTGCAATGCCAGGGATATTGAGGTATTACAAGATGCCTCCGAACATATGGCCGGGCGCACGATTTGCGCGCTGGCAGATGGTGCAGCCGCACCGATTCTGTCTTTGCTGCGCATGTTCCCGGATGAGGTCAACAGTTATCTGGCGGAGAACAAGGCATGACGACGCTTTATATTGATGACAAGGAAGTAACAGTTCCGGCCAATACCAGTATTCTGGAAGCTTGCCGCATGCATGGTGTGGATGTTCCCTATTTTTGCTATCATCCGGAATTGAAGGTGGCGGCGAATTGCCGTATGTGTCTGGTCGAAGTGGAAGGCTGGCCAAAGCCTGCCGCTTCCTGCTGTACGCCTGTGGCTGAAGATATGAGGGTGCGCACGCAGACCGAGACGCTGAAAAAAGATCGCAAGATGGTGATGGAATATTTGTTGATTCATCATCCGCTGGATTGCCCGGTGTGCGACCAGGGCGGCGATTGCAAGCTACAGGATTACTCTGTTGAACATGGCGCCTCACAAGGTCGCTATGTGGAGCCCAAGCGGCGCACGGAAGACAAGAACCTTGGCCCGTTTATCACCACCTGCATGACCCGATGCATTCATTGTACGCGCTGTGTTCGTTTTGCCGAGGAAGTGGCAGGTACTGGTGATATGGGCGTGCTCAATCGCGGTGATCATATGCGCATTGATTCCATTGTGGAAGATACATTGCGTTCTGAACTGGCTGGTAATCTGGCCGAGCTTTGTCCGGTGGGCGCCTTGCTGGACAAACCCTCCAACGATGTTTCCCGTCCCTGGGAACTGGAACGTCATCACAGCACCTGCATTCAGTGTCCGCATGGCTGTGATGTGATTATTGAATCACGTGGCGATGAAGTGATCCGTATCAAGCACGATCCTGAGGGTGCGGAGGCCTGGATTTGTGACCGTGGGCGTTATGTTTATGATGCTTTTCGTTCGGATGACCGCCTGCTGGTACCGGCGGTTCGCAAACAGGGTGAACTGCTTGCCTGTGACTGGAATGAGGCGCTGACGCGGGCAAGAGAACTGCTGAAAGATAAAAAAGTTGGCATCATCTTCTCACCGTCCTGGAGTCTTGAAGGGCTGACCTCGATTCGCCTGCTGCATGATGCAGTGATGAACGAGGCGAAGGTTGCCTTTGACTTGCATCGCCGTGATATGCGGCCCTTCGCTTTTGAAGAGGGGCTGAGTATGAGCACTGCCGAGATTGAAGCTGCTGATGAGGTGGTAATTCTTGGTTCTGATTTGCGTCAGCGATTGCCGATTCTGATGCAGCGTTTGCGTCGGCGGGTAGCCAATGGCAAGGCGCTGACGCGCATCGGTGCCATGAATTACCGCACCAATACGTCGCCTGGTAAAGATGCGCTGATTCGTCCACGTGACTGGCCAGCGGTAATTGCCCGTGCCATGGAGCAATTGAAAGACGTCGGCAAAGGCTCTCCAGCCATGGAAGCCTGGCTGGAGAGGGTTCCAGCGCGTCATGAAGCAGGTAAATTGCTGGCTGATGCGCTGATGGCGGAACGCTGCGCTGTGTTGGTAGGAGAAGAAATTCGCGCCCATGAGGATGCGGCGGCATTGATTCACGGCATTGATTTGTTGATGCGTTCGGCAGGTCATGGCGAAGCCGGTGATGATGGCCGCAATCTGATTCCCGAGGGCATGAATGCGCAGGTACTCAGCGCCGTCTTTGGCGATATTCGCACGGGTGTCGGTGAATTGTTGCAGGCGGCGGAGGCCGGTGAACTGGATGCTCTGATGCTGGTCGGCAGCGATCCGCTGGGGGATGGCTTGTTCTCCATGCAGGCGCGGCGTGTATTGAGGCAGGTGCCACTGGTGCAGGTGGGCGCGATTGGCGGTCAGATCGCAGAATTTGCCGACGTGCAACTGCCAGCCGCTGCTTATTCGGAAATTGAAGGCACTTTTGTGAATATGGAAGGCCGTGTTCGCATTGCGGATAAACCACTGCGTTCCATTGGTGAGGAACGTCCGCTGTGGAAGGTGATGATGCGCTTGACGCAGGAGCTTGGCGCCGACGATGTGCCGGCGGTGTCGCTGGACGAACTGCGTCAGAAGGCAGCCGTATTCATGCCTGAATTGGCTGATGTATTTGCTGGCAAGAAGGGGGCTGAGTGGCGAATGCCCACGGCGCGAAACCGCAATGCGCGTTGCCTGCCTTCGGGCGTTGAACCAGCGATGGCGCTTGATATCGTCAGTCGTTTTTCCATGTACCGGGAAGGTGCGTGGGCGCGGGCTTCCGGTCTGTTGCGCGAAGCAGGGCAGTTATTTGCACTGCCTGATGTGCTGGTGCATCCGCATACCTTGCGGCAACTGGGTCTGGAAGAAGGCGAATGCGTGATTCGCACGGCCAGTGGGGAAATCACCCACCATGTCGGCACACGTGAGGATGTTGCTGAAGGCGTGTTGTTCGTTGCCAAGCGCGGCGGTGCGGGTGATCTGAGTACGGAGACATCGGCCAGTCTGAGGGGGGTATAAAATGGATTGGGTGAATATTCTTCTGACCACGATCGTATGGATCGTGGAAATTCTCTTGATCGCCGTGCCTGTTGCACTTTCCGTTGCCTACATTACTTACGCGGAACGACGTGTTATTGGCCTGATTCAGGCGCGTAAGGGCTGTAACCGCGTGGGACCGCATGGCTTGTTGCAGCCTTTGGCTGATGGTCTGAAGCTGTTTTTGAAAGAATCAATCATCCCCACCAGGGCGAACAAGTTTCTGTTTGTGGCTGCGCCGGTGGTTGCCTTAACGCCTGCGCTGATCGCCTTCTCGGTGGTACCGTTTGGTGAAATGAGTCATTCCATTCTGCAGATTCACGATGGCGTTCGCACATGGTTTGCCGATCTGGATACACCGCAGGTGATGGCCATTGCCCATCTGAATGTGGGCGTGCTCTATGTGATGGCGATTTCCAGCCTGGCGATTTACGGTATTCTGCTGGCTGGTTGGGCGTCCAACTCCAAGTATGCGCTGATCGGCGCCGTGCGCGCCACCTGTCAGATGGTGTCGTATGAAATTTCCATGGGCTTTGCCCTGGTGTGCGTGTTAATGCTGGCAGGTACCATGGATTTATCCGGTATTGTGCATGCGCAGGAAGGTGGCTTCTGGCACTGGTATATTATTCCGCTGTTTCCCATGTTCCTTGTCTATCTGATCTCTGGCTGTGCAGAAACCAATCGCACACCGTTTGATCTGGTCGAAGGCGAAGCGGAACTGGTCGCGGGTTATTTTGTGGAATATTCCGGTATGTGGTTCGCGACTTTCTCACTGGCCGAATATGCAGCGCTGATCCTGATCAGCCTGATGACTTCCATCCTCTTTCTGGGAGGCTGGTATGCGCCGTTTCCGTTCCTTGATTTTATCCCCGGAACGATCTGGTTGCTGGCCAAAACGGCGTTTTTTGTGTTTGTCTTCATCTGGTTTCGGGCGACCTTCCCGCGCTATCGTTATGACCAGATGATGCGTCTGGGGTGGAAGGTCTTTCTGCCGTGGACGCTGGCATGGATTGCGGTAGTAGGTATTTTTATCTACACGCCGGGCCTGCAAGATATTATTGGTTTCTACCAGCCCTGGAGGTAAGCGATGAGTTTATTGAAGAAAGCCTCGAAGACATGGCTGCTACTGGAACTGGTCAAGGGTCTGTCAGTGACTGGCCGCTATTTGTTCCAGAAAAAAATCACCGTGGAGTACCCGGAGGAGCGCACGCCGTTATCACCGCGTTTTCGCGGTCTGCATGCCTTGCGCCGCTATGAAAATGGTGAGGAGCGCTGTATTGCCTGCAAGCTGTGCGAGGCCGTGTGTCCGGCGATGGCGATCACCATTGAATCGGAAGAACGGGATGACGGCTCGCGTCGCACGACCCGTTACGATATTGATTTGAGCAAATGCATCTTCTGCGGCCTGTGTCAGGAAGCCTGTCCGGTGGATGCCATTGTCGAAACCCAGGTGTTTGAATATGGCGGTGAAGATCGCGATTGCCTGTTTTATGACAAGCAGAAACTACTGGAAGTTGGCGATCGTTATGAGGCGCAGATTGCGCGCAACATCAAAGCCGACGAACCATATCGCTGATTGCACCTGAAAGGACGGAGGGGTCATGATTGAAGCGTTTTTCTTTTATGTGTTTGCGGCGATGACCGTGCTGGCTGGCGCTGGCGTGGTACTGGCACGCAACACCATGTATTCGGTGATGTGGCTGATTTTCTGCTTTTTTAATGCTGCCGCCTT
>WFOJ01000133.1 GCA_015488125.1 Mariprofundaceae bacterium | reverse complement strand
GTTCCGGACGCAGCACCATGTTGCGAATAAATCCTGGTTGCTGATCAATCAGGCGACTACGCTGACGAAAGCGTTCCTCAAAAGCCTGCCAATGATCCGGATGAACGCTTAAACGATTCATGGTCACGAACATATTTTCTTCTCCAGTTGCCGACGGCACCATGATCTGGCCGTTTCTTCAGAATCAAATACCCCGTCAAGCTGCGCCTCATATGCCTGGCGGATGATGTTTCCCATGCGTACACCGGGGTCAAGCCCGAGCGCCATCAACATCCGGCCATTGACCAGAGGCTGTGGTTGCTGACGGTTCAGGGCAAGGGCTTCCGCCTGCTTTAACCAGGCATGTGCCGGTCGGCAGGGTGGATGTGGCGTGCGTCCGGAGGCATCGGCTTCAACCAGCATTTCCCATTGCTGCAATGTTGCTGGCGCCAATCGGTGGCTTAATCGCCGCACAGCACGTGGACTGGGTTGGCCATGTAAATGAACCAGGTGTTCACGCACCAGATGCAGCAATGGCTGGTACATGCCCTTGGGCATGCCAATGCGCTGTGCAAAATCAATCACCAGCGGCTCGGCAGCCTCAGCATGACAGGGTGAGCGTATGCGCCCTTGTTCATCGCGAAACGTGGTTATGGGTTTGGCTACATCGTGGAGCAAGGCGGCAAACAGCAGCAGACTGCGTTCGTCAGGCGGAAGCTGGCGTTCCCTGGCAATGCGGGCCATTTGGTCGCTAACCAGCAGGGTATGCAGCCACACATTGCCTTCCGGATGCCAGTGGGGATTCTGCGGGCAGGACAGCATGGCTTGCAGCATGGGAAAGGCAGTCAGCCAGCCACTGTCGAGCAGGCATTGCAGGCCACGGGAAGGATGATCTGCCAGCGACCATTTTCGCCATTCGTGCCAGATACGGGCCTGTGGCAGGGTGTCAGCTTCCGGCAGCATGCGCCGGCACAGGCGCGCTGTCGCCGGATGTAATTGCAGATCAAAACGGGCGGCAAACTGCATGGCTCGCAGGGGGCGCAGGGGGTCTTCGGCGAAGGCTTCGGAAACATGACGCAATATGTGTTGCTCAAGATCGCGTCGACCGCCATGCATATCCAGCAAGGTGCCGTCCAGCACATCCAGCATCATGGCGTTCATGGTAAAATCGCGACGCAGACTGGCGGTGTAAGTGTCAAGATGCGGGTCAACTGTTATTGCAAAACCACGATGACCGTTACCCTGCTTATGCTCACGGCGAGGCAGGGCAATGTCCACCGTGTATTGCTCAAGCTGCAACTTGATAATCCCGAAGTGCTTGCCGACCACAGAACAGGGGCCGATTGTTTGCAGTGCCTGTAGCAAGGGCGTGAAGGGCAGACCGAAGACTTCCAGATCAAAATCAACAAGCGTTGACGGTTGCGGCAGATACATATCCCGAACAGCGCCGCCAACCAGCCAGCCATGGCCGCCACAGCGCCGGATGTGCCGGCATAAACGGATCAGCGGTGCGGGAATCCTCTTCATGGCATGAGCGCTGATCTGCTCAGATGCCATTGCCGTCAAAAAAACGTTCGACTTTTTTGTGTTCTCGGCGCATTTCTTCGCGCAGGCGCTGAATTTCCTGCTGGCAGGGATCGGTTGTATTCGCCGGTGCCTCAGGATGCAGGGTATCAATACGCTTATTGATATCATCCATCATCTGCAACATATGGCGCAGTACCTCCGATACCGGGTCAGGCATTTGGTGGTGATCAAGATTGATTTTATCGCCCTGAATTACCGGGCCACTGTCGCTGACTACGCGTCCGGGAATGCCAATGACGGTGGAATGCGCAGGCACGTCCTTGAGTACCACGGAATTTGCCCCGATCCGCGATCCCTCACCAATGGTAATGGCTCCTAGCACCTTGGCACCCGTGCCGACAATGACCCCGTTGCCCAGTGTTGGGTGCCGTTTTTCCCTGCGCCAGGTGGTGCCACCCAAAGTAACGCCATGGTAGAGGGTGACATCATCGCCGATTTCTGTGGTTTCGCCAATAACCACTCCCATGCCATGATCAATAAAAAAACGCCGGCCAATGGTAGCCCCAGGGTGAATTTCAATACCTGTCAGCCAGCGTGCCCAGTGGGAAATCCAGCGGCCCAGCCAGAACCAGCGGCGTTGCCAGAAAAAATGCGCCAGTCGATAGCTCCAGATGGCATGCAGGCCGGGGTAGCAAGTCAATACCTCCCACAATGAACGGGTGGCCGGATCACGTGAAAAAGCACAACGGATATCTTCCATAAAATGCGTTCGCAATGCAGGCTCCTTATTGCCTCGGAGGGTCGTCAGGAAACAGGATTTTTCTGACCTCATCATAGTGTTGGACGTAATGCAC
>WFOJ01000132.1 GCA_015488125.1 Mariprofundaceae bacterium | reverse complement strand
TGCGCGTGGTGCCAAGGCCATCGGAGTGAATGCCCAGTTTGTCCAGTGCCCGTGTCAGGTTGGGCAGTGCGCCAAAGACACCGATCGAGCCTGTCAGCGTTGATGGCTGTGCCCATATCTCATCTGCACCGGCAGCAATCCAGTAACCACCAGATGCCGCCACCGAGCCCATGGAAACCACCACCGGCTTGCCCTGTTGCTGCACCTTCGCGATGGCATGGCGGATCACCTCGGAGGCCTGTGCTGAACCACCGGGGCTGTCCACCCGCAGGACGATCGCCTTGGTGCGCTCATCATCAGCGGCCTGCTCGAGCAGGTTGGCAAGGGTATCGCCTCCTACTACGCCAGGCGGTTGTTCGCCGGCAACAATATTGCCGCTGGCCGTAATAATAGCGACTTCATCTTTTCCCTGGTCTTTCGTGCTAAAAGCGCGCAGGTATTCCTTAAATGGCAGTTCCTCAAGGTCACTATCAGCGCCAACATGCTTGCTTAATGCCGCATGAAGATCCTGCGGCTCGCCAAGTACGTCAACCAGTCCTTCTTTCAGGCTCAGTTGTGCCGGGCTGCCGTCATATTGTCGCAGGTAGCGGGCTGGATGATCGAGTAATGCCTGAATGCGCGCAGTTTTCAGTCCGCGATTATCCGCGATCATTTGCAATGCCTGTTGCCATAAGGCATTCATCCACTGTGCATTGGCCTGTTTATCTTCTTCAGACATGGAATTGCGCATCAGCGGTTCCAGCGCTGATTTGTATTTGCCAACGCGGAAGACATGGACGTCAACATCCAGTTTATCCAGCGCATCCCGGATATAATTCCGGTAAACCCCGATGCCACCGAGAAACACATTGCCCATACTTTGCAGCCATAGCTGATCAGCGGCTGAGGCAATCAGATATTGTGCCTGGGTGTAGTTATACTGCGCGACCCACACAGGTTTGCCGCTTTGACGAAATTCACGTAAAGCCCGAACCACATCCGCTACTTTGGCCAGACTGACCTGTTGCAGGTCTTCAAGATCAAGGCGAACAGCGAGAATGCGCGGGTCATCAGCAGCATATTGCAGGGCGCGAATAATATCGCGCAAGCGCGTCTGGTCAGGGTCGGGTAAACGAGGGAGAAAACCATCACCGCCGGGTTCGCGAACTTGTTCGACCAGCGTACCGACGGGGTTGATGAGCAGAATAGCCTGTTCAGGAATGTGCGGACGGCTAAACACCACCAGCGCTCCGACTTCAACAAGCAATAGCAACACCAACAGGGTGACGGCAACTTTTTTGCTAATATCGGCAATGCGTGACAACAATCCGAATAATTTTTTCATTGATTCACCCTGGGTTGGTACCGTTGCCGATACACAACAGTATCGGTATCAATTATGTGTGCGTTCGCCTTGTTCCTGTTCTATCTTGCATTCAATACACAGCGTGGTAACCGGACGAGCCTTGAGGCGTTTGTACGAAATATCTGTACCACAACTGTCACAGATGCCATATTCACCTTCTCTGATGCGGGTTAACGCCTGGTCGATCTTGCGAATCAAAAAACGTTCCCGTCCCTTGATGCGAATTTCAAAATCCCGCTCGGCTTCCATCGTGGCCTGGTCATTCGGATCCGCATAGTTCCCCGGATCTTCCTGCATGTCATGTAAAACCTTGTTGTGCGCGTCCTGAAGTTCTTTGCGCCATGCTTTGAGCTGATTTTCAAATTCAGCCAGTTGCGATTCACTCAGTGCCATGTGATTCTCCATTGAACAAGACAAGTGCTTACACTCACCTTTCAAGCCGTCCCGAACCTTAAAAAAAGCGGCGCACTATAGCGTTCCCTCCGGTTTATTCAATGAGCAAAGTATCAGACTTTGCATTGCTGCGGTAAACAGGTGAGCATTGGCGGCGAAATTAACGGAGGGTCATTGACGGTGAATTCCAGCTATCAGGCAGAACAAATCGAAGCCAAATGGCAACAACGCTGGCAACAGCAGCAAACGGATATCGCGCAGGACGACGATGATCGTCCCCGCTACTATTGCCTGGTGATGTTTCCTTACCCTTCCGGCCAGCTGCATATGGGGCATGTGCGCAATTATTGTCTTGGCGATGCAGTTGCCCGCTACAAGCGCATGCGTGGTTATAATGTGTTGCACCCGATTGGCTGGGATGCCTTTGGCCTGCCGGCGGAAAATGCCGCCATCAAGCACCACATGCCTCCCGCTGAATGGACGCGTCAAAATATCGCGCATATGAAAGGCCAGCTCATGCGTCTGGGGTTTTCCTATGACTGGTCGCGCGAAATCACCACCTGCGAGGCCGATTACTACCGTTGGGAACAATGGATGTTTTTGCAGCTGCTCAAGCGCGACATGGTTTACCGGGCTGAGGCGGAAGTCAACTGGTGTGAACCCTGTCATACGGTGCTGGCCAATGAGCAGGTGGTGGAAGGCTGTTGCTGGCGTTGCGATACGCCGGTGGTACGCAAGAACCTTGCCCAGTGGTTTATCCGCATCACCGATTACGCCGAGGAATTATTGACAGACCTGGATCAGCTGGACGGCTGGCCTGAACGGGTGCGCGATATGCAGCGCAACTGGATTGGTCGCTCCACCG
>WFOJ01000131.1 GCA_015488125.1 Mariprofundaceae bacterium | reverse complement strand
TCGGCAACATAGCCATGTTTTTCCTTGATTTCCCTGATGATTTTTGCAGATAGCTGAACATCGGGGTATTTTTCCAGAATAGCCTTGCTTAACACCTCATCAAGAAAATTACCGGCATAAGGCAGTGTAAGCTGATCATCAGCATCGGGCAAGGCTCCCCGCATGCGGCAAATATCGCTGGTACCTGCACCAATATCGACAATCATACAGCCATCAAGGCGGTCGATTGAGAAGGCCACGGCAAAGGGTTCGCTGACAACAATCAGTTTATCGACAATGCCCTTGCTCGCCTCGAGTATCGCTTTTTTATTTTTGATGCTGGCCTGGGCAGGAACACCAATGGCGGCAAAAATGTTGTCGCCTTTTTTTCGTTCACCGAGGGTTTCATCAATCATGTGCGTCAAAATGGTTTGCGTTGCTTCAATGGCGCGCTTGTCACTGCTGATCACCCCTTCTGCCAGCGGCCACACCATGTCCAGTGAAAGTCTGTTGGCCAGTGCTTCCTCACCGATCAGGCAAGCCTTGCCCAAACGCTTTTGCGCAATCGGATCCTTGGGGTAACCGACGCAGGTGGTGTAGGTTAGACGCTTGCCCGTAGATGTGGCGATTGATGTGTGGCTGGTACCCAAATCAATGCCGATATGATAGATATTTCCCATTGCATACCTCCCTGAACCTGTAGAACCGGGGTAACCTCGTGTATAGTAACCGGCTCGTCCCGCATTATTTTCCAGTTGTTTTTTGTTTTTATGTTTGCCAAAAACGGAAAGGATATGCGCAAGAAGTCCCCCTACCCTATCCCGGGTAAATCAAGAGCATATTACTCGTTTATTCGGCACGCAAGGCAATATTTTCGTCAATAATCTGCTGAAAAATACCGTAACGGAAATCGTCGGAGGCATGTTGTTCGTGAGATGTTTCTTCGTTGGGCTGTTGCGTAATTTCAGCTCGTTCAGGTGATTGTTTTTTTACTTCCCAAAGTTTCCATGCCAGATAACTGCTGATTCCTGCCAACGCGATCCCGGGCGCAATGACCAGGGAAAAAAGTTTTGCGCTACTGATTTTTACCGCTCCGTGCTGCAACATCACTCTACTCCGTTTATAACATATGTTGTGGAAGGAACACTCCTACCAAGAGGTCTGCGTTATTTATCAATGTGTGTTCTCCATCTTGATCAATTGCCGGTATTTGTCGTCACGTTGCGCTACATCGGCAGAAGCCTCGGAGAATGGTTGAAAAGATACAGGTTTTTCTGCCTTACGCGAAAGATACTCGAATGCTCCTCCAAACAGGATACCTGATTGCAATGGCGTAAAATGCAGTAACGATACGGAGATTGCATTTAGCATACCAAATCCGATCCAGAGTCCGAGTTCTCCGGTCAGTGTAAGCTGTAGGGCCATTGCCATATCCATGGCGGTATGGATCTCCGTTAGTTCATCCTTTACCAGCACGAGTTGTGCTACGCTGCAGGTGGTTTCAGCGGCGCTGGCCAAGGCAACGGATACATTGGCCTGCCTCATGGCGACAATATCGTTCAAACCGTCACCAATAAAGCATACCCGATGCCCTTCACTTTGCAAATGGCGAATCAGCGCGGCCTTGTGCTCCGGCAACATTCCTCCATAGCAGGCATCCAGATGCAGTTGTTGATTGAGATATTCGCAAGCTTCCTGCGTATCGCCGGAAACCATCTGAAGATTGCGAAAACCGCGTTTGCGCAAGTTGCTGATGCACATGATGGTTTCCGCCCGTATCGTGGAACGCAACTCGATTGCGCCGATAAGTTTTCCATCCATGGCAACATAAACATAACTGTGCCCGGTATTGTTTCGTACAAAACGTACTATCTCCGGTGGCATACTGTTTACACCAAGGTAGTCGTGAATGAAACGGCTGTTTCCAACATGAATATGTCGTCCTGCTATATCTGCCTGTACGCCACAACCAGGTTCATAACCGACATGATCAATTTCGGGTAATTCCATGCCGCGAAGTTCAGCCTCTTGCCGTAGTGCATCAGCCACAGGGTGTTTTAAATGCTGTTCAACTGCTGCGGCCATCCGCAGTAGTTCATCTTCCGTATGAGCAGAGCAACTACAAACATCCAGCACCTTAAGGGTGCTCTCGGTAAGTGTTCCTGTTTTATCGAAAAGGATCACGTCGATCCATGGCATTTCCTCAAGCACACGACCATCCCGAACCAGAATTCCCTGCTGGCTCATTTGTCGGATGCAGGTGAGCGTTTGTATGGCCAATGTTGCCCGACTGCTGTTGGCAGGAAGACTAAACAACAATGCTGTTGCGGGAAGTAAACCAAACACAGGCCAGACAGCGGCGCTAACAATGATGGCTGGCAGCGCCGCCCGATCTGCCCATGCCTCACCCTTAAGTTGGAGCCGGGTTTTGTAGTCCCGCGTATTTCGCATTAGCTGATGCAGTTGGCCAGACTGGCTTGTTTCTCCGTCAGTGGCTGCACGAATATGTAATCGTCCGGAGATTACCAGGCTTTGGGCCAACACCTGATCACCAGAAACAACATCAATTGGCTGTGTTTCGCCCGTTGCAACTTGCTGATCCACCACAGCACAACCAGAAAGCACATTTCCACTTACAGGAATAAGTTCACCTGGACTGACGATCACAATCTCGTTAGCGCATAATTCCGCCAACGGTTTTTTTATTTCCACACCCTTGAAAAGCACCCATATTTCCGTCGGGAGGCGTTCGATAGTCTCATGAATGTGTGCGCTGACATTTTCTCTGTTTTCCCGGATTTTTCGGTTGGACAGATGATAGATGGCGCCATTCATGGCAGCGGCAAAATACTGCCCGCAGCCAATGCAAAGCAGCGAAATCATGGCGCTATAGACATCATTTTGGATGCGCCGCTGCTTTTGCAGTGCATGAACGGCGCGATCAAGAATCGGTGTTGCTCCATAACTGATCAGGGCGATATTCAATACTGAAATCGGTGGGTAGATGAAATGACCTGCCGAGGTTGTTAACAGTGCGACGGTGCTTACCCTGAACTGGTGACGATCTTCGGCCAGATCGAAGCGATGTAGCTTGTTTTCGTTTATTAGTTCTGCATGTTGTATTTCATTCCGATTCCCATCGGCCATATCCAGTGCAAGCACATGCGCACGTTTTCGCTTTTTCCAGAAACGTGTGCCAAGGTAAACACCAAGAGCGATGCCAGCATTTGCAAAAATCATCTCCATCCCCCTATTGGTGACACACGGATTCATGCCTTTTACGTACCGAGAGAACGAGCGCTACCTTATCGTGCCATGTTAATTTTGCCAATAATACACCAGGGATTCACCACATCCCCGGTGATCATTAACTCTTGGTTTTTATCTGAGAGGTTGTCGGATTTTGGCAATCGTCACGAGAAATAGCGGGATTGAGTCAAATATACGACCTGTTAGTGGCGAATAGCAGTGCTGTCTAACAAAAACAGGGCGAAAATGCGGCCAATATCCGCAGGTAGCGTTTCTAATCGCTGCTCATCCCAGATATTGCGGATCAAACCCCATGTGCCGGTAACTGAGAAAACGTTCCCGTGCCGCCTGTTTGAGACGCTCATCCCAGCCATCAACAAAATCAACAATATGCGCAAATCCATCCAGCGATGGTGGCACTTCCAGCGTGCCGTTCAT
>WFOJ01000130.1 GCA_015488125.1 Mariprofundaceae bacterium | reverse complement strand
TTCTCAAGGCGGAAAAATCTCTCAAGGTAGGAATGAAAGTTAAACGATTACGTGCCGGATGGGATCACAAGTACTTGCTCAAGGTTCTTGGCGGGTAAGATTTTAATGCGATTGCCCTGGTTCCATGTATTCGCGATTTATCATTTTTCTTGTACTTGTCAGTTTTTCCGGGAGTTCGTCGAGCTTTGGCAACCGTCACGAGAAATAGCGGGATTGAGTCAAATATACGACCTGTTGGCGGTAAGTAGCAGCGCTATTCAACAAAAACAGGGCGTATATTTGGTCAATATCCGCTTTTTCGTAGTAGATTGATCAAAGTCCGACAGACTCCTAGTCTACCGGAAGTAGGCACCAGCCATACTGGCATTGCCAGGTTTTGTTTCCCTGGATGTAGCAGTACTGTACATGCTGGTGCCTGACCTCAGGTGTTACAATCGCGGCGACATCACCAGAAACGGCGTTGCGTAGTTTTGCAGATTCTGGATGTACTGCTGCACCCATGCCGGTGGCAAGGCCACAGGCTGCTGCCTTTTGGTCAGTGGATCAAAATTAAACATGCTGACCTGATTGTTGATGTCCTGGTTAAAGCCAAAGAACTCACCATCCTCAGCAACGACCACGGCACGTACATTAAAGTAATTGGCAGCTGGATAGGTACCGTAAGGATCCGCCGGGAAAGAGAAGGGGCCAAAGCCTTTGGTTTTGCCTGTTACCAGGTTAACCGCCTGTAATTGATCGATTCCCTGGTTCACCAGTTGGGTGACAAAGGTGGCATTACGCCAGACATAGGCTGCAATGTAGTTGGTGCCACTCATTTTGGTGCGCCATTGAGGGACGACGGTAATATCCATAACGCCGTTGGCGATATTTCGCTCCAGCGTCGGTGCATCGATCAGCCCGACGTAGAAATCTCCGTTGTTATACGAATTCTGTGCCAATTTGGATTCCACCATACCCTGCAATTCACCAGGATTGCCGGTGTAAGGGTCAGCAGGCCGCCACCACAACAAATACGTGGTCAGACTATGCCCGGCACGATCCCGATTAGGCTGATGGTTCATGTGAATGCGGGTTAAGATATTGGCATTGGTTTCATCCACCACATAGATGATCTGGCTGGCCTGATCATTAAAGAACAACCAGCCGCGATCACTGCGCCGATAAACCGTTGTCCAGGTACTGGTGTTGGCCGCCAGTGTGCCAACCACCGTATCCACGCCCGCCTTGTTGATGCGATGCAGGGTGTTATCTGCACGTACGGTGTAAAAAGCGTAGAAATCATTGGTCAGCGTGCTAACCGGCGGCGGCACGATATAATCGGATGTTACCGTGATCGGTACGCGCTGCACCGTAGTTTCCAGGCCGTCCGTCAGAATAAACTCCAGGTTTTTCTGACCGCGATCACCGAGAATGGCATACGTTTGAATCGCTGCCTGCGTGAAGCTATAGTAGTCAAACGCCACCATGGAATCATTCATATCGTAAGTACCGGCGCTCACCGGGCGCATTTTTAGCTGCGCCAGATCGCCATCCGGATCTGTCCAACTCAAAGGTCCGATTTTTGTCGGCGGATCGTATTCACGAATCACGATCGGCGTAGCAGGCTGTATAATCCGTGGCGGTTGATTCACATTCGTACCGCCACTAGCCCAGGTGTACAGATCATTGTAATCCGCCGATCCTACTGTCAGCACGGCCTGATGCCGTACCGTTGCTGTATCCAAACCGGTGCCGGTTGCATAACGGAACAAGGGCGAGTTGGGAATGTCAGCAAAATCAATCATGCGCCGCGCTGATTTCATGGTAAGCAGCATGGCGTTGGTCACATCGCTTTGCCAGATCAATGGAGAAAATGCCGTGTTCGTCATATAGGGAATATGGCCTTTGACGACAAGGCGATTATCGCCGTTACGCAAGCGCGTGGCATCGGCGAAGCGTTTGTAAAATGGCAATCCTGCCCCCTGGGTTTCCAGCGGGCGCAAGGCATTGGTCGGGGAGTTTTTACTGTCGCTATGGCAGGAAAAGCAGCGGCGTACCATCACCTGGTAGGCACGTTGCGCTGCTGGCGTATTGATCGACAGCGATGACGGTGTAAACTGAATGCGATTGCTCAAACCTACCCGCGATTGTGTGGTGGAATAGGTAATAAATGCCTGTACTTGCGCTGGCGTCCAGTGCCGGCTGTGATCGTATTGCGCATTGATGCTGTAAATATCAGCTAGCACATTGGCATCATACACCGCGCCATAATCGCCGGGACGGTCGAGGTTGCGACTGCTGGTATTCGGATGTGTGGCATCCGGTGGCACGGTCAGATCGTCATTGAGCAACAGCGACCATAAAAATGGTGCCGGATGAAAATTGTTATCCATACCCATGGGATTGATGGAATCATTGATGTAAGGCACGGGCAATCCACTGCCTGAGGTGGTATGGACTTGCGTTACCAGTGCCAGCCAGGACGGTACCTGCGGATCTGTGCCCGTGCTGTTAGCCAGATTCAACTGACTGCCATCATGGTGACAGCTAACACAGCTTACGCCTGTTATGGCGCTGGGCGTTTTCAGCAGCGGAACCACGTCGCGATGATAATCAGGTACGGCACTGTAAGCATCATAGGCCGCGACATTGGCCAAACCGGCCAGGTTATTGCTGGCAATTTTCGCGCCGGCAATGGTAGGGCCATAAGCCTGATAAAAATTGAAATTGGCTTGGGAACGTTCCTGATGACACTGATTGCAGGCATTCACCCGGTTGGGCACAAAGCTGACTTCCTGCCGTTCAGCACGTACCGGTATCCAGATATTGCTGCCGCGCAAATTAAAACGCTTGTGAACTTTCCAGACGTACAGTCCCGGTTTTACAATTGCGGCAATGGAGCCATCTGCTTCTGGTAGCACAAAGCCGCTGGCTGGCACCGAAAGCTCAGGCGAGAGTACGCCGCTGAGCGTGCCAACCGTTTGCGAATTATCCAGCGTATGGGAAGGAATAAAAAAGCGCAGGGAAATATCCGCCGGATTCATACCGCGTAACTGGTGTTGCACGCCATTATCAGAACTGGTGAGGTTTTGCACCAGATAGCCACTGCGTCCGTTAAGCGCATTATTGGTAAACGAGGTGCGGCTCTGGCCCAGCGAACCATTGCTCGGTGCATTGGTTACGTTATTGGGTGGATAATAACTGCGCGGCTGCACAAAATGATAAAAATTACTCACCGGGCTGATGCGTTTGCGTGCGCCATTCCCCAAAGGCGTAAAGTCTTTGGTATAAATGCTGTAGGTCATATCCTTGTTCTGGCGATAGGCATAAACAAAGCTTTCCGCATTGTAAAATTCGGGATTACGCCCGATATTATCATTCACCGTGTTGCTGCTGGCCCGTTCCAGATAGATGCGCTGACTGCGAATGTCCAGATTTGCTCGCTTGGTCATCACAATATCGCCTTCAGCCGCAAAATGACTGGGTTGCGACAGACGGCTGCCCTGGGTCATGATCACATAACCCTGATACGGCCCGCTCTGGATTTCTCGCGGCTGGGTCAGGTTCATATCACCTCGATCTGTGGCCGATTCCTGACCGAAGAAAGTGAAATTATCACTGCCATCAATCTGCATTTTCCACAGGCTGAAACGATTGGTGGTAGCCTGGTGTTCCCATTGGGTAAACACCACCAGCGGCATGCCCTGATGCCGGAGCAGTACAGGGTCTTGCTGATGCGAATTATTAAAGCCGATGCGCACCACATCACCGGTTACTGCATCCATTTTATGGATCAGCGTAGTCGGCTGGCGGTCGTATTCATCATGCAGTATGGCGCCGTAATTCAGCGGAATCTCCGTGCTGGTTACGGTTTTGGCGACAAACAGCATGGGATGTCCGGTGTATGGGTCGTCACCTACGTACGTCGGCGTGATAAAATGTACGTTATTTTGCAGGCTGATTTTGCGCAGAGCACGGGTATTGACGTTCAGTTCATAAATTCCCAGATGGGTATCCGTGCCCTGACGCATAGAAATATACAGATGCCGACCATCCGGTGCGATATCAAAGCTGTGAATACGCACACGCCCGGCATCGGTACAATCGACATTACGAGCCGGCAGCAACTGCCAGGTGCGCACCGTGCCATCGGGTTGCTCGCGTGATACAAACAGCTTGTCTTCAAAGGCACTATTGCCATCGTAACCACTGGTGGGTTTGCGCAAATCGTTGCGCGTATCAAGCTGTGACCAGCCAATATAAAACACATCTGGACGAATACGGCCATTGATCAGTGCCGGACGTTGCGGTACATAGGTCGCACCATCCTCGGCAGGAACAATACCACAACTGGTAATATCCGGTGTGCCAAAGCCCTGCACAGTGGAGTTATCCGTTGCCACACAGGAAGCCAGCAGCAGGCTCAGGATCAGCAGTAAACCGTTGCGCATCATCTTCTCCTAGTACGTCAGACGAAGGCCGGCAAGGGGGCCCTTCATCGTTGTATCTGCCTGCAGCTGACCGTTGCCGCCGGCATTGAGTTTGATGTTGATCTGGCGATAACCAGCAAACAGATTGACGGTGTAGATATTGCTATACCACACCAGGGGATTGATATCGAGCAGCGCCTCGGCATCCCGCAAGCGGTTGCCACTCATGCGAAAGACGGAGTAGCGACCGCTGAGCGTCAACCAGTGCTTGATGCGGGCATCGGCACGCAAGCCAAAGCTGGGAATCATGGCCGTGTTGGTTACGCTCTGCGCAAACGCCGTTTCATGAACGCTGGCTCGCGTACGAATAGATTTTACAGCCAGTTCAGCGCCCAGGCGCAAGCGCCAGTGATCACGATCCATCAACAGCGGGTAATAGGTGAAACCGCCATCAAGCATATCAAGACTGATATTGAAATGGTACGGCGGATTGAAGAAAGCCTGGCCGTTGAAGTTAAAACGCAACAGCGGATCATTGCTCGTGCCCTTGAAGGCTGTTTTCAGCCAGGCCAGGTGGAAGGCATGCCGCCCCCATTCCACAGATACATCGCCATAAGGCAGCGTATCCTTTTTCAGTTTCATCTGGCTGTTAAGCCCAAGCGTTGTGCCGGCCACGCCACTTGCCGCCAGTGCGGCAGTGCCAGAAGGCGTCAGCCACATCGCTCCGCTTCGAAGATTACATTCGGCTGCCTGCAACACCCCCGGCAGCAACATGATCACCAGCAAACATTCCAGTATCCTTCGCCACATAAGTCTGCCTCCCAAGGGGACGAGCTTACACAGGAAAAAGGCGAAGGCAATAAGATATGTTACTACCCGCCATCAGTCTGATCGATGTACCTGCAACACCTCAAGCAGCTTGGCCGGAATACGGCTGGGTCTGCCATGGCCATCAATGCAGGCTAATTGCACATCCGCCGTTGTCAGCTGCGCTTTTCGTTCATCGCTGTCTCTGGCCAGCAGGAAGACATCCTGCCGGAAGGCGAGTCTGGCGCCTTGTGCCATGGTCAACGTTGACTCCACATCCAGCCTGTCGTTAAACGATGCAGATTGCAGGTAACGAATATTCACCCCTGTCACGGCAAACTGGATGCCTGCCGTCTGTTCCAGTTGATCCAGCTCAATGCCACAGTCACGTAGGCATTCCGTGCGCGCCCGCTCCATGAACTTAAGGTAGTTGGCATAATATACCCGCCCCCCATGATCGGTATCTTCGTAATAAACGCGAAGATCGTAACAATGGACGAGATGACTCATGAGCGGGTTTCCTCTGTTGAATGGCAATGAACTTCAAGGGTATCATCAATAGCATCCACCTGCGCCCGTCCACCCTTGCGCAGTTCGCCAAAGAGAATGGCATCGGCCAGTGGTTTCTTGATTTTCTGCTGAATCAAACGTCCCATCGGACGCGCGCCCATCAGTGCATCATAGCCATGAACAGCCAGCCACTGACGGGCCGCATCGGAAACATCCAGTTCAATCTTTTTCTCCATCAGTTGCATTTCCAGTTCTGCCAGGAATTTATTGACGACATGAACGATGGTTTCCTGTGATAATGGCGAGAACGGAATAATACCATCCAGCCGATTACGAAATTCAGGCGTGAACAGGCGCTTGATCGCCTCCTCATCAGCACCCTGACGAGCCTGGGTGGTAAAGCCGTAACTGCTCTTTTGCATTTCAAAGGCACCGGCATTGCTGGTCATGATCAGGATGACATGCTGAAAACTGGCAGTGCGACCGTTATTATCGGTTAGTTCACCGTGATCCATCACCTGCAACAGGATATTGAAAATATCAGGATGTGCTTTCTCGATTTCATCAAGTAACAATACCGCATGCGGATGTTTGGCAATCGCCTCTGTCAGCAGGCCGCCCTGCTCAAAACCAACATAACCCGGTGGCGAGCCAATCAGCCGTGAAACAGCATGTGCTTCCATGTATTCGGACATATCAAAATGGATCAGCTCAATGCCGGAAATACGCGCCAGTTGTCGCGCCACTTCGGTTTTGCCCACTCCTGTCGGGCCGGTGAACAAAAAGCTGCCGATGGGTTTTCCTGGTTGCGACAAACCAGCCCGGGACAGCTTGATATGTGCAGCCAGTTGTTCAATCGGCTCATCCTGGCCAAACACCGACAGTTTAAGATCACGTTCCAGCGATTCCAGCACCTTACGGTCCGAACTGGAGACCTGGCGAGCGGGAATACGGGCAATGGCGGAAATACTTTTTTCAATATCGCGCAGGGATAATTGCTTGCGTGGCCGTTTGGCCAGGCGCATCGCAGCACCAGCTTCATCCAGCACATCAATCGCCGAATCCGGCAAAAAACGCCCGTGAATATGGCGCTTGCTGAGTTTCACCGTGGTTGCCAGCAGCGAATCCGGGTATTTGACCTCATGATGCGCTTCCAGCCCCGGCACCACGCCGCGCAAAATACAAACGCTTTCCTCTTCGCTAGGTTCTGCCACATCCACTTTCTGGAAGCGTCGGGAAAGCGCCGCCTCACGCTCAAACAACTGACGATACTCCTGATAAGTGGTCGCTCCAATGCAGCGCAACTCGCCATTGCTCAGCGCTGGCTTGAGCAGATTGGAAGCATCCATCGAGCCGCCGGAGACAGCTCCAGCACCAATCATGGTATGGATTTCATCGACAAACAGAATAATATCAGGGTCTTCGCGGATGACTTTGAGTACCGCCTTCAGTCGCTCTTCAAAATCACCACGGTATTTGGTGCCCGCCAGCAAGGCGGCCAGATCCAGCGTGTACATATGTGCTGACAACAACGGCGCGGGCACTTCACCGGCAACAATGCGTTGCGCCAATCCTTCCACAATCGCCGTCTTGCCAACGCCCGCCTCGCCTACCAGCAAAGGGTTGTTTTTACGTCGGCGGCAAAGAATATGCATGCAGCGTTCAAGCTCCTGAGCGCGCCCGACTAACGGATCAAGCTTGCCTTGCAAGGCTCGCTTGTTCAGATCAATGCAATATTTTTCCAGTGGCGATTGCTGTTGCTTGCGCTCCATATGGATGGAGGCTGTCGCATCAAGAGAGGCATCGTCATCCGCTTCTTCAACGCCACGGTGTTCATCAATGTAGCGCGACATCGTCGTCACCACAGCCAGACGGGAAATGCCCGCACGTTCCATCATATACAGTGCGTGAGAATCTTTTTCCGAAAAGATGGAGACCAGCACATGCGCACCTGTCACCTCATCACGGCCTGATGCCTGCACATGCATCACAGCGCGCTGGATCACCCGTTGCAAACCGGCGCTGGCGGTGGTTTCACCCTCCCGCTCTTCCGGCAGGGTATGCGCATGCTCAAAAAGAAAGGCATCCAACTCCTGCTGCAAGGCCAGTATATCTACCTGTAAATGCGTCAGTACTCGCTGCACATCTTCATTTTCCAGCAGACCACGCAACAGGTGTTCAATGGTTACAAACACATCCCGCTGTTCATGCGCACGACGAAACACCTCGTTCAGCGTGCGTTCCAATGCATCATTCAATACGCTCACTGTCCTCTCCCTTGATCAGCTTTCATCATGTTGCTCATACATGCAGCACAACGGATGACCGTGTTTGCGGCAATGTGCCTCAACCTGAATCACCTTGCTCTCGGCAATATCCTTGGGGTAAATTCCGCAAATGGCCGATCCTTTGCGATGAATATCCATCATCAGCCGCTGCGCTGTCTCTTCGGAATGATAGAAAAAATCCATCAACACCTGAACCACAAAGTCCATCGGTGTATAATCATCATTCAGTATAATAACCCTGAACATGGGGGGCTTTTTAAGCTTCGGCTTTTCTGTTTGCCTTACGGTGTGCACAACAATTGAAGACATGTAACGAAGTGTAGTGCGAACGAATAAAAGTGCGAGTTTTTGTGTTCCGAACAAGGGGGAATATGTGAATTTACAATGTGTTTTGTGGGATGTTGATGGTACGCTGGCCGACACCGAGCGGGATGGTCACCGCCTTGCCTTTAATATGGCTTTTGAGGAGGCGGGAATAGAGCGTCGCTGGGATGAAGCAACTTATGGCGCGTTGCTCAAGGTAACCGGTGGCAAGGAGCGCATCCGTCACGATATGGCACAAGGTGGCATGCCTGCCTTAAGTGACCAGGATATTGCCAGCCTGCATGCCCGCAAAACGGCGTATTATCAGCAATTGATGGCTGAAGGGCGCATTCCCTTGCGTCCGGGTGTGCGCCGTCTGCTGGAAGAAATCCGTGATGCGGGCATTACGCAAGGCGTAGCCACCACGACAACCCCGGCTGCGCTGGATGCGCTGATTGAACACAGTCTGGGTCGGGAATGGTTTGATATTTTCGCCATCCTGGCTGCCGGCGACATCGTTCCCGCCAAAAAGCCTGCGCCGGATATTTATACCTATGCCATGCGCGAGTTGGGCGTAGCAGCAGCCAATACCCTGGCCATGGAAGATTCAGAAAATGGCCTGCGATCAGCGCGTGCCGCTGGTTTGCGCTGCGTCGTCACGGTGAATGGCTATACACGCTCGCAGGATTTTTCAGCCGCCGATCTGGTCGTTGCCGAGCTTGGCGATCAACCGCCGGTGGAGGTCTTGCACAATCCTCATCAGTTAACCGACCTGGGCATCGTCACGCTCGCCCATTTACAGCAGCTGTAACAAAAAGCCCCACAAGTCCCATAAGCCCTATGGGACTTATTCCCGCAACACCCTGTCAATCATCACGCCATCCTGCATACTCACCAGCTCACGCGCTGCGTCCATGGCAACAGGATCGTGCGACGCGATCAGGAAAGTGGTGTTTTCGCGTTCGTTAAGCCTGCGCATCAAAGCCATCAGGCTTTCGCCATTATGCGAATCCAGATTGGCTGTGGGTTCATCGGCAAGAATGATTTCCGGCTGGCTGGCCAGCGCCCGGGCTACCGCCACGCGCTGTTGCTGGCCGCCGGAAAGCTGATCCGGGCGGCGATCGCCCAGACCGGCAAGATCGACCTGCGCCAGCCAGTAGTCGGCCAGCTCCAGGCGCTGTTTTTTTTTCATGCCACGTAATTGCTGGACATAGGCAACATTTTCTCTGGCGGAAAGTACGCGGATGAGGTTATAGGCCTGAAAAATAAAGCCAATGCGTCGCAAACGAAAGTTGGCGCGCTGACGGCGTGAAATCGCCAGTACATCTTCGCCGGCAATGCGCAAACTGCCTTCGTCAGGACGATCGAGCAGGCCAATCATGTTCAGCAGGGTGGTTTTGCCAGATCCTGAACGACCGGCAAGCACCGTAAATGCCCCTCGCTGCAAAGAGAAGTTCACACCATTGAGCGCGGCAGTGCGCGTATTGCCACTTTGATAATATTTTTTCAGGCCGCAGCCCTGAATCAACGCCTGATCCATGCCTATTCCCTCATGGCCTGCACAGGGTCAAGACGCGATGCCTGCCAGGCAGGATACATTCCGGCAAGACACGCGCCAGACAGCGCAGCTCCCATCATGTGCAGGGTTTGTTGCCATTCCATGGCAGGGTAAACAACAGGCTCAATATACATGAAAGAAAAAGCCTCTGCGTAGCGCGAAAGATCAATGCCATGTACGGCATACCAGGCCGTGAAGGCATAGCCAAGGGCAAAGCCAAGCACACCACCCAGAGTGACCAGCACCAGCGTCTCCCAGATGACCATGGCAAACATGGCGCCTTGACTGGTGCCAAGCGCGGCCATCAAGCCAAGCTCATGCAGGCGATCATGCATGCTCATCAGCATGGTGTTGAGTACTTCAGCCAGAATCACGATCATCACCACCGCCATAATCACCCAGGAATAGGCATCATTAAACCGCGTCCATTGCTCGGCCATGGGGTCAATATCCATCCAGCGCAACACTTCCACATCATGACCATCAAGCTGCTGACGAAGTTGTTGCGCCAGAGGATTGACATCGGCAAAGCTGCGGCAACGAATCACCACATCCGTCACCCCAGCACCAAGATTCATCCACGCCTGTGCTGCCTTAAGGTTGATCAACACGGTGGTGTTATCCATTTCCATGGCGCCAGAGGCAATCGTACCTCGCAGCCGGAATACCTCCGACATAACATCACCGTCAGGCGCAACAGCCATCAGCACCAGTTTGTCGCCTATATCGAGTCTTAAGCGTTCAGCCAGTACCTTGCCCAGCACGGCATCCCGTAGCTGCGTCGGACGCAGCCAGGCGCCCTGCACCAGAAATTCACGCAGACGGCTGACGCGGCTTTCCTGCTCTGCCTCAATACCGCTGATCAATGCAGTAGCGCTGCTGCCAGCAGCCGAAGCCATGCCAGAGACACGCAAACGATGCGACCAGGCACGAACAGCGGGGGTTTGTGCCAGCATCGCATCAATCGTTTCGGTGTTGTTCAGGTGAAGTTCGATCTTGCGCTGTTGCTCAAAGCCTTTGGCATGGATTTGAAGATGGCCCATTTCGTTCAGCACAAAATTGCTCTTCATATTCGTCATCATACCATTCATCATGGCGGAGAGAAAACCAAGCGCACCAATACCAATAACCAGCGCCAGCAAGGTCAATCCTGTACGGGTTGGATGCAACCACAGGTTGCCGACCCCCAGACGCAAATAAATAACGGTGTTCATGGGGGTAGAGTCTGAAATCAGTTGCCGATGGCGCGAATGCGATGCATGATCCGGCTGACGAAGCCCAATTTTCGCGTTTTTTTCACTTTCGCTTCGGGAATATGTTCGCGGGTAGGCGTTGCCGCCTGCATCAGGCCGAGCAGATAGTTAAAGGTTAGCACGCGTACCCGATGCAATAGCAGGGAATTGGTAGGATCATTGTCCAGCAGAAAATAAGCCGGGGTAAAGCCTTCAACAGACAGGGATTGCTGGTAAAACAGGTTATAGCTGATATCGGTCAGAAAGCTGTCAAAATGAACATCCAGAAGGGTCACCTTGACATGTGGCAGCTTGGAAAACATGACGCTCACCATGCGCAATTGATCATCCGGCCAGTCCAGGTGATTCACGGCATAGGTGATGGCTTCCAGTGCTGAATTGGTCTCTGCCTGCACCTGGCCTTCCTTCCACTCGGTAATCATCATTGGTGATGCGAGAAACCTGATGAGTTGCTGATAACCATCATCGTGGCCGATCTCACCATTCGACAACAATAACACGCCACTGTAATCATCGATTGTACGAAAATGAATCATGCCGGATTGTTTTGTTACGATTGCCTTGCGCAACAAGCCGAAATGCCGGAAACTCATTTTATAGCCTGTACTTTTATTACCTGTAGCCATGGATTGCCTTATCCTTTTATCATCCATCTGTTCATCTGTGCTGTCTACTTTACCCCTCCCACAAGGCAAGGTACGCAAATATCGCTATAAATCCACTTCAAACCGCAGCAGACCCACCCGAATTGACGGTGCGCCGAGTGTGCCGCCAGGGTTGCTGATCCATTGCATATCGGGTTGCACGGTAATACCGGACCATAGTAGCGCACGGTAGGTCATCTCCAACGTGCTTTCAGTGACATTGATCGCATTCGGTGCAGTATGTATGGTGGCGCGGGCCATGGCGATACCAAATTCGTCGTCAGCACGCCCGGGTATCATGCCCTGTATATGAAAGCCGCCGCCAACATAGTTAAACACCGTATTGCGATCGCTCGGTGCGTGACCATATTGCAGAAACATACCAATGCCACCTTGTTCAAACGGTGTCAGTTCACGCTCGATAATGCCATAATAGCCATAGTTGCGCGAAAAGGTCACGCCACCAAACGTCGGATTGGCGCTGTGCAGCCAATAGCCTGCCTTGATACTGTTCTGACCGCCTTCGGAAAAATTGGTTTCCACCACATAGAATTCGCCCTCGCCAGCCTTGAAGCCACGTGTCGCAGGGTCACCGTCATATACTGCGGCATTGACATTCAGTCCCTCCACCGGCGACCAGTGCAGGCGTGCACCCAGGCCTGCCTGGGGGAACAGGGAGACAGGAACATTGGCAGAGACATCCGGGCCAATGCCAAAGGATGAGTTGATCATCAGCGAAGCATATTCGCTGACGT